>JBAUAY010000441.1:0-4868 GCA_049676235.1 Streptosporangiaceae bacterium | reverse complement strand
GAGCAACCACACGGTCAAGACCCACATCAGCCGGATCTTCGCCAAGACCGGCTCGCGGGACCGCGCCGCCGCGATCGGCTACGCGCACCGCCACAACATCGGCTGACCGCGCGGACCAGATTCAGTGGGACAAATCAGTGGATCGGACCAGGTTCAGCGAGACTGGACCAGATTCGATGAGACAGGACATGACCGTCTGGCCAGGTAGTTGACGCTGAGCCCTAGTGCCGTAATCATAATTACATGAATACAGGGCAAGAAGGTTCCGAGCCCGCGGACGACGCGGCCGGGACGAACGCCGGTAGTGGGACAACCTCGGGTCACGGCCAGCCGGGCGGAGCGGGCCGGGGCACCACCACAGAGGAAGTGCGCGGCTGGTTCAGCGGACGGCTGCCCGGTGACTGGTTCACGGCCGCGCCGGAGATCCAGGCGGACCGCGAGGAGATCACCATCGTGGGGGTGCTGCCCGCCCCCGAGACGGCCGGGGCGTCGGACGCCGAGCGCGCCGCGGCCGCCGAAGGCCGGATCCGCAGGTTCCGCGAGGAGACTAGGAGCCGCCGGATCGAGATGGCACGCGAGGCCGAGCACAAGTTCCGGCGCAAGGTGTCATGGGGAGTCACCTGCGCGGACGTGACTGAGATGTTCACCACACTCTCCGTTCCGGTGATGACCAGGTTGCGCCAGCCCGAGCGCCGGGTCCTCGACACGCTCGTCGACGCGGGCGTGGCACGCAGTCGTAGCGACGCACTGGCCTGGTGCGTGCGGCTGACCGGAGAGAACGCGGATTCCTGGCTGTCCCGGCTGCGTGCGGCCTTGCGGCAGGTCGAGGAAGTGCGGGACCAGGGCCCGGCCAGCGGCTGATTGTTCCCGCCAATTGGTCCAGGCCATTGGTCTATACCAGGTTACCGGCTTATTAATAGGCGATTAGGAATGCTATATGGTCTATACCATATAGCCCGCCGCTGGCATCTCCGGCGCTAAACCGGGCGCAATAATCGTGCCGATCCTGGGTACACTCCACGAAATCATGCTGGCCCGGATGCGCGCGCCCCGCGCATCCTCATCATGTGCCCGTTTAGGGCGTGGCGTACATGCCCAGGAGGAGGAACGACAGTGGCGTACCAGGTGAACGGCTTGCGGGTGGAGTGGAATCCCACCGCGGCGCGGTTGCGCGAACTGACAGAAGAAATGCCGAACGCCTCCGTAACCGAGTTCGGAAACGTCGCGGTAAAGGCTCGCGTTGACTCTCGCAGCACCCGGTCCACCTACATCGTCGAAGACTCAACCAACTCCCGCGGCCAGACCATTACTCGAGCCGAATATGATCGCGTAGCCGCGCTTCAGGATGCGCATATCGCGACGTCGCACATGGTCGTCGTCGACGGCTATATCGGCTCCGATCCCTCCTTCCGGACCCGGGCGCGGCTGATCATGGAGGCCGCCAACGCCAACGTGGCGGGCATGCAGAAGCAGCTGTACTACCCGGTCGATGAGGACTACGACCCGGCCACGTGGGAGCCAGCCACCACGGTGATCTACACGCCGAACCTCCAGGCTCCCGGCTATCCCAACGACCGGCTCATTGCCGTGGACCTCGCGAGCAGCATCACCCGCGTGCTCAACTCGGACTACTTCGGTGAGTCCAAGAAGGGCGGCCTGCGGATGTGGAACAACATCGTCTACCGCCGCGGCGGCCTGGCCCTGCACGCGGGCTGCAAGGTCATACCGGTCCACGGGACCAACAAGACGGTCCTGATCGTGGGCCTGTCCGGGACCGGCAAGACGACGACCACCTTCACCACCCAACTCGGCAGCAAGCCCGCCCAGGATGACTTCGTGGCGCTGATGCCCGGCGGGCGCGTGTACACCACCGAGAACGGCTGCTTCGCCAAGACCTTCGGGCTGGACCCGGCGTACGAGCCCGTCATCTACAACGCCACCACCAAGCCCGACGCCTACCTGGAGAACGTCTCGGTCGACGACGCGGGGAAGGTAGATTTCTTCGACACTTCCTATACCAAGAACGGCAGGACCACCTGGCCGTTCTCCTACGTCGACCCGTGGCCTGCGGACCAGGTCGCCCCGGCCCAGTTCCTGCTCATCCTGAACCGCAACGAGAACATCCTGCCGGGCGTGGCCCGCCTAGACCGGACGCAGGCCGCGGCCTACTTCATGCTCGGCGAGACCACGGGTACCTCGGCCGGCGGCAAGGACGAGGAAGGCAAGTTCCTGCGCGTCCCGGGGACCAACCCGTTCTTCCCGCGCGACATGGCCGACATGGGGAACCGGATGCTCGAACTGCTCGACAGCCACGAGGTTCAGTCGTTCGTTCTGAACACCGGGCGTATCGGCGGGGGCGATGATCACCCAGGTTCCAAGAAGGTAACGATTCCTTTCTCCTCCGCGATCGTGCAGGGTATCGTCGAGGGCACCATCGAGTGGTCCGAGGACCCGGATTTCGGCTACGAGGTGGCGGCCTCGATACCGGGTGTAGACGACATCGAGATCCTCCAGCCGCGGCGGCTTTACGCCAGGCAGGGCCGGACGGACGAGCACGACGCGATGGTGGCCAGACTTAAGCAGGAGCGCAAGGAGTTCCTCAACTCCTTCCCCAGACTCGACGAGTCCCTCGTCAAGTCGCTGGGCTGAAGAGGGGCCCAGGGGGTCTGGGGGGAAAGGGCTTCCCCCCAATCGCGGGAGGGTTTGGAGGGTCGTCCCCTCCAGGCCAACACAGCACCTTATTAACCGAAGCGTTCCACTCGTTGGGTACGTTTGCCGTAGATCATCACGGTGATGAGGAAGGCCGCCAGCATGGGACTTCGTGACCTGGCCTACCGGCTTTACGAGCGCAGGCTCCAGGTTTCCCTGTCGCCCGACGCCATCCCGCGCCACGTCGGGGTGATGTGCGACGGGAACCGGCGGTGGGCCAGGTCGGCGGGTTTCCGTGATGTCAGCAACGGCCACCGCAAAGGCGCGGACAAGATATTCGAGCTGCTTGACTGGTGCCGTGAGAGTGGCGTCGAGGTGGTCACCCTGTGGCTGCTCTCCACCGATAACCTGACCCGGCCGGCCAGCGAGCTCGTGCCGCTGCTGAAGATCATCGAAGACACCGTGCAGGGCCTGGTGGCGGAGCGGTGGCACGTGAATCCGGTGGGCGCGCTCGACCTGCTTCCCGGCGACACGGTCCGGGTGCTGAAGGACGCGGGCGAGGCGACCGCGCACTATCCCGGCCTGCTCGTCAACGTGGCGGTCGGGTACGGCGGGCGGCGTGAGATCGCCGACGCGGTCCGGTCCCTGCTGCAAGACCACGCCACCAGGGGCACCACGATCGAGGAACTGGCGGGGGTGCTGGACGTCGAGCATATCGCCGAGCATCTCTATACGGCGGGCCAGCCGGACCCGGATCTCGTCATCCGCACCTCAGGCGAGCAGCGGCTCGGCGGGTTCCTGCTCTGGCAGAGTACCCACTCCGAGTTTTACTTCTGCGACGCCTACTGGCCTGCCTTCCGTAAGGTCGATTTCTTGCGGGCGCTGCGTTCCTACGCGGCACGCAATCGCAGGTTCGGCACGTTACCGCAGGTTAAGCGCAGAATCGCGGCTTAGTAACCTCGCGGTGCTTTTGCCGGCTCGCGTTCGCGGGTACCTTCGTTAGTGGTGGACGGCGCGGCGCCGTCCCGGGAAGGCCCTCGAATCTCTGAGCTTCGCGCTCTGCGCGCAGGCGAGATGACAGAAGGGCCGGCACGGCCCTTTGGGGGTCAGGCCCGGCCCATCCGACACGTCTGTGTCCTGTCTTGGCGCCGGGCCTGCCCTGGCGCCCAGGGGAGTCTGCGTGGTCAATTCCCAAGGTCGCCGTACGTATGTACTCGACACCAGCGTCCTGCTCGCCGATCCGGCGGCCATCGCTCGCTTTGATGAGCACAAGGTGGTCCTGCCGGTCGTCGTCATCACCGAGCTGGAGGCCAAACGGCACCATCCCGAGCTAGGCTACTTCGCCCGTCAGGCCCTGCGACACCTCGATGACCTGCGCATCGAGCACGGCAGGCTGGACGCGGAACTGCCGGTCGGGACGCTCGGCGGCACGGTCAGGGTCGAACTCAACCATTCCGATCCGCAGGTGCTGCCTGCCGGGTTCCGGATGGGGGACAACGACTCGCGCATCTTGTCGGTGGCGTGCAGCCTCGCGGCCGAGGGCGACGATGTCGTCCTGGTCAGCAAGGACCTACCGCTGCGGGTTAAGGCCGCCGCCGTGGGGCTGGCCGCGCAGGAGTACCGCGCCGAGCTGCCGGTGGACTCAGGCTGGACCGGGATGACCGAGCTTGACGTCGGCAGTGGTGAAATCGAGCAGCTATACGAATCAGGCACCTTGGACTGCGAACCGGCCCGCGACCTTCCCTGCCACACCGGCATGGTCCTCACCTCGTCCAACGGCAGCGCGCTCGGCCGGGTCAAGCCGGACAAGTCCGTTCAGCTGGTGCGGGGCGACCGGGAGGCCTTCGGCCTGCGGGGCCGCAGTGCCGAACAACGCGTCGCGCTCGACCTGCTGCTCGATCCGGAGATCGGCATCGTGTCGCTCGGCGGCCGGGCCGGAACCGGCAAGTCCGCGCTGGCCCTGTGCGCCGGGCTCGAGGCGGTGATGGAGCGGCGGCAGCACCGGAAGGTCATCGTATTCCGGCCGCTTTACGCGGTCGGCGGGCAGGAGCTTGGTTACCTGCCCGGGTCAGAAGCCGACAAGATGGGCCCCTGGGCGCAGGCCGTCTACGACACCCTGTCCGCCGTCACCACGCAGGATGTCATCGACGAGGTCCTGGCCAGGGACATGTTCGAGGTCCTGCCGCTGACCCACATCAGGGGCCGGTCGCTGCACGACG
>JBAUAY010000440.1:0-3294 GCA_049676235.1 Streptosporangiaceae bacterium | reverse complement strand
CTCGACTTCTCGTTCGCCGGCCTGAAGACGGCGGTGGCCCGCTGGGTGGAAGCACGTCAGGCCGCCGGCGAGCCGGTGCACGCCCCCGACGTGGCCGCGTCCTTCCAGGAAGCGGTGGCCGACGTGCTCACCCGCAAGGCCGTGCAGGCCTGCCAGCGGCACGACGTCACCGACCTGATCGTCGGCGGCGGCGTGGCGGCCAATTCCCGGCTGCGCTCGCTCGCCGCGGAACGGTGCGCCGCAGCCGGCATCAAGCTGCGCGTGCCGCGGCCGGGGCTGTGCACCGACAACGGTGCCATGGTCGCCGCCCTCGGCGCGGAGATCGTGTCCCGCGGCATATCGCCATCCCCGCTCGACCTGCCCGCCGACTCCTCCCTCCCCGTCACCGAAGTCGTCGTCCGCTAGAGCGAGGTCGAGTGAGTTCAGGGATTACCACTGACCGTAGTGGATGACGTCCTGGGCCGGGCGGCGGCGGGATCTGAGGTCGCGCGGGGCCGGTTCGGCGCTGTGGCCAATGGCGATGGCGCCGATGGGTTCGTGGTCGTCGGGGACTCCGAATGCCTTCCGGAACGGCCCGACCGCTTCCGGCACGATACCGAAATACAGCGCGGCCAGGCCCTCGTCGACCACGGTGAGCAGGACCAGCAGCGTCGCCATGCCGGTATCGATGTGCCAGAACGGCACTGGCCAGCGCTTCTCGTCCCGGTCGGTCCAGCCTTTGTCCGGCCGGGCGTAACGTTCCAGGTAAACGCGCTTGGCCGACATCGGCACGATGACCAGCGGTGCTGCGGTCACCGACTTGGCGGCGGCCGCGCCGGCCACCTCCCAGAAGGGTTTCAGGTTCTCCCCAGTGAGCACGAGGAACGCCTGGCCCTGGGAGAAGCCCGCCGACGGGCCCCGGACCGCGTTGTGCAGGATCCGGTCGATGCTTTCACGCGAGACCGGCTCATCGCTGAACTCGCGCACCATGTGCCGTCGCTGCACGACTTCGGTGAAGTCCACGGTCGGCTACGCCTTCTGGCCGCGCCCGCCGCGATGGAACAGCCGCCGGAAGCGCAGGCCGAGCAGCGTCAGTCCGGCCGCGCCGATGACGACCGGGATGGCCCGCTTAAGGATCGAGGGGCCGACCAGCCGGACCAGGTTGAGGGAGTCGTCGTTCGGCTGGGTCGGCGGAGTGGAAGCCGTACTCGCGACGGGGATGACGGCCGAGGGTTGGGTGCTCCCAGGTCCGGTCTCCGTCGTGGTGGCCGAGTCTGCGCTCGCGTCATCTGTGCTGCCTTCCCCGGCGGTGGCGGCGCCGTCCGCCGCGGTCGCGCCGCCGGGGGATATCAGCTGGGCCAGGTTCTCCGCGAACTTCTCCACCAGCTTGCCGCCGACCTCGACTATCACGCCCCGGCCGAACTGGGCTGGCCGTCCAGTCACGTTCATCGTCGTGTGCATGGTGACCTTGGTCGCCTCACCGGACGACTCCGGCTCCAGGGACGCCCGGACGGTCGCGGAGGCGGTGCCCGCGCCGCGCGTCTCCTTTCCAGACGCCTCTACTACCACCACCTGGGCGTCGGGGTCGCGCTCGGTGAACTTCGCGGTCCCGCGGTAGGTCAGCGACACCGGGCCGACCTTGACTTTTATCCGCCCGGTGACCACCTCGCCGTCGAACTCCTCGACGGTAGCCCCAGGCATGCACGGCGCGATCTTTTCCACGTCGAGCAGCACGTCCCAGGCGCGGGCGGGGGGGACGGGAACGGTAAAGGAGTGGTCCATCTCCATGCTCATGGTGCGTCTCTCCCTGGCTGGATTCAATCAGTGAATTATGCCCGGTATCGGTCCGCATCAGCAAAAACACCAGCGGTGCGCCGCGACAGCCGGGAGCCCGGCCGGGGCCTGGCTCCTGCTCAGGCGGTGTCCAGTACCCGGAAGCCCTCGGCCAGGCGGCCTTCGGGCAGGCCCGCCAACTGGGCCGTCAGGGCCAGCCGGGCCCTGAGGCGCTCGGTCAGGTCCTCCATCTGCCTGATCTGGCTCTCGTGCGCGCGCAGGGCCGCGATCTTGCGCGGGAAGGTCGCGGTCACGTCCACGTAGTGGTCCGGGTCGGGGCCGCCGGCGATCCAGACCTCGCGCACCGTCCAGGCGGCCAGCGACTCGCTGTCCCGGAGTTCGGGGAAGGCGAACGGGTTCCGTGCGTCCGGGTAGACGGCGTCCAGGGCCGCGGAGCCCACCGCGCGATGGTCGGGGTGGCCGATCCCGATCCTGACGTAGCTCCGCTCCGGGCTGGGGCACACGACGCGGTCCGGGCGGACCTGCCTGATCACCCGGGCCAAGTCCCGGCGCAGGCCCAGGGTGGCTTCCACCCGGCCGTCCGGATAGCCGAGGAAGCGTACGTCGTGGACCCCGACGCACTTGGCGGCGGCCACCTGCTCGGCCCGGCGCAGGGTCGGCATCTCAGACCGGGGGAAGTCCTCGTCGAAGCCGCCGGCGTCGCCGTCGGTCACCACGCAGTACACCACCTCGATCCCGGATTCCGTCCAGTGCGCGACGGTTCCCGCGGCACCGAAGTCCACATCGTCGGGGTGCGCCGTGATGGACAGCACCCGGCTAATCTCTGTGTCATCGAGCACGCCCGCCAGCCTAACCGGGAATGGACATCCATCGCCGGGCCGGCCACCCCGCCTGGCCGGCCCGGCTGGGTCACCTACGCATCGGGGACCAGGGTCGGGGTACCCCTGGTGAGGGTCTGCTTCTTGAAGAACGCGGGCGCGGTCACCCGCATGAAGATGAATCCGAGCACGCCGACCAGCGCGGCCCCAAGGGCGATCAGGAAGATCCCGCCGACCTCCCAGTGCAGGCCCGGTATGGTCCAGCTGGTGAGGCTGTTGGTCGCCACCCAGTCGCTCTGCAGGCTGTAAATGCCCGCGGCGTACATGATCAGGCCGCCGAGGAAGGGCAGGATGCCCTGCATCCACAGGTTGCGGGCGCTGCTGGTCAGCGTTTTCCGGTAGTACCAGGTGCAGGAGAAGGCGGTCAGCCCGTAGTAGAAGGCGATGTAGAGCCCGATGGCCGTGACCGCGTCGCCGATCGGGTTGCCCCCGGCGATGTAGTTGAACGGGATGTAGAGGGCGATCGAGACGATGCCCATGACGATGGTGGAGACGGTCGGCGTCAGGTACTTGGGGTGGATCTTGGCGAAGGCCGCGGGGATGGCCTTGTAGGCGGCCATCGACAGGGTGGTGCGGGCGGTCGGCAGGATCGTCGTCTGCGTCGAGGCAGAAGCCGAGGTGAGCACCATCAAGATGAGCAGCC
>JBAUAY010000439.1:0-2881 GCA_049676235.1 Streptosporangiaceae bacterium | reverse complement strand
ATCCTGGCCCTCGTGACGATAGTCCTCTCGGCCACCCAGAACCGCGGCGGTCTGCTCGCCGCGACGGCGGGCACAGTGGTCGGACTCGCGTTCTTGCCCACTGGGGACCGGCTGCGGCTGATCGTGCGAGCCGTCGCGGTCACCGTCCTAGGATTGGGCCTCGCCGCTACGCTGTCGCTCAAGATTCCAGCTAGCGCACCGCAAAGCCGGGCGTTCTCGGCGTCGCAGCTCATCGCCAACGTGCTGAGCATAAAAAGCGCAGCGTCGGGCAACGACGTTGGTACAGCGGGCGCACGTGACCTGCTGTGGTCACTGATCTACCACCAGCAGGTGGCGGACGGCAAGCTCGTATACGGGTACGGATTCGGCCTGAACCTTCCCTATCACGTGAACGACACCCAGGTGACCAGTGGGCCAAACCCATTGCGGAGCCCGCACAACTCAACCGACGACGTCCTGGCCCGGACGGGACTGATAGGTCTTTCCCTCTGGATCGCGCTGTGGCTGGGCTGGTACTGGCGCATGGTCAGGGGTTGTCGGCGCCTGGCGCGGCGCGGGATGCACGCTCGTCACCAGGTCGGGGTGCTCTGCATGATGATGGTTACGGCGACCCTGGTGTCTTCGTATTTCGATCCCCAGCTGGAGGGAGCGCAAGCAGCGGCGCTGCTGTGGACCGCGTTCGGGGTAGGCGTGGCAGTGACCAGTCTCCGCGGGTGGTTCGGTCAGCAATGAAGGAATGCAGTCTTCGGCCAGGCCTGCTCACATGAGTCATGAGCTCGGGCAGATCAACCGCAAGCAGTCCCAATCGGAGGTAGGTAGACCCGTTCACCGAGGGTCGCTACCGCTAGTTCCAGTGTCAGGTCAACCCTTGCTTCCCACGACCTCCCGGTATATCTGCGTGGCGGTGGCTGCCTTCACGGGCCAGACCCACTCGGCGGCCCACTTAATCCCCGCCGCGCTACGCGACTCCCATTCGTGGTCACACAGAATGGTCTGCAGGGCAGAACCGAGGCGGCGAGGGAGATCACCGGGCCTCGGCGGGAGTGCCACCTTCAGGGCTGCGGACCCGACATCGGCGTCGGCGATTCCGGAAAGATCCAGAGCAACGGCAGGCAGGCCCCGGCCGAGCGCCTCAATGAACGGCGCACCAAAGGACTCGCGCAACGAGGTGAACAAGAGAACGCTGGCCGAATCGTACAGGCTCCTGGTCTCCGCCCATGAGACCCTGCCAAGCATCTGAACATCGTGGGTAAGTCCAAGACGGTTGATCGTCGCGCGCACCTGCTCGCGAAGCGGCCCGTCACCGGCCATGATCAGGCACGCCGGCGTGGTCCGGCGGAGCTCAGCGAACGCTTCGACCGCGAGTGTGGGCGCCTTGCGCGGCAGCAGCCTGCCGATCCAGAGCACCACAGGAGTGCCCTGCGGTTGCGAACGAGGGTCGGAAATCCAGTCGGCTGACAGGCCATCGGCTAGCATGTACCGAATATCAGCAGCACCGAGACGTCGACATGCAGCCGCAGTCTCCGAATTGTTCACGAGCGTTACGGCGGAGTGCTGAACTGTCTTCCGGCACCGGCCGATCAGTTTCAGGAATGGACCCGCCGCCGCCGTCCTCACCATCTCCGTCGGCCAGTCGCGTCCGAAGTAGCGCCAGTACCCGCCGGGAGCGGTCTGGCCGCCGCCGACCGGGCCGTACACCAGAGGAATTGGCAGCCGCCAGAGCATGCTGCCCTGGTGGAGCCCACCCCAGGTCACGTGGTGCACCACATCGTATTGCTGCGCCTGCGGCGCGACATGTCTTAGCGCCGCATCCTGCCAGCGTCCGTAGACTTGATATGTCTGAAAAAGCTCCGAGGTACGCGGCAGCGGTGACGTGGGAATGTCGATGAAACGGAAATCTACACCCTGCGGGCGGCTCGCGAGTATCTCTTCTCGGTGTCGCGACATCGTCAGGACCGTTACCTCGTGTCCAAGATCCGCGAGAGCCCCGGCCCAATGCCACCCAGTCGCCTGCTCGCTGCCATAACCTGGCCGACACGCGAAGGCTGAAAGCAGAACCCTCATCAAAGCTCCAATCCGCTGTGTTTTGCTCACAACCCCTGCGGCGAATTCAGCGAGCCAGAAAGGTCCGGTACGACCTCTCGGAGGTACTGGGCATCCAGTAACGTCGCGATCGCGTCTATGACGCTCAGGCCGACCGGGCAGAGGAAGCAGACTCGGCCAAGCTTGACCACGGCACCCCTTGTCACGTCACCTCGCTTCGATTCACCTGTCCAAGGAAGGTCCATGCATATGACCCTCGAGCGGACAGCCCTGATACAACGAGGCCGCGCAGGGCGCGGTCGACCAGGGTTGAGTCCGTGCTCCTGGCGGCTCCCGTGCAGCAGAGCACGATGTTCCGCTGCAGGCCGCGGCCTCAGGCGGCAGGCAGTGGCAGCTCTTCGGCCACCACCTGATCGCCGAGCCCGAAGCGGGCCGCCAGCACTAGCCCATCCCGCGCTGGCTGATGCCACGCTGCAGGTGGCGGCCGCCGGACACCTCATCGCTGGCCACTAAGGCGGGCAGATCCTCACGCCGGGCACGGTCCAGCAGGGCGTCGGACTACACCTGAACAAGCTGAGCTACGTGGCC
The DNA here is from genome assembly GCA_049676235.1 of Streptosporangiaceae bacterium. Lineage (GTDB taxonomy): Bacteria > Actinomycetota > Actinomycetes > Streptosporangiales > Streptosporangiaceae > Palsa-504. Next base: position 250 of record JBAUAY010000439.1, on the reverse strand, counting down.
TGGGACGGTGACGGACTGGTAAGCTCGGCGTATACGCAGGCGAGAACCGAATTTCGGAAACATACAGTGCGTGGTATCCGGCATGGGCAATCCAAATTCTTCGGCCTGCTTGTGTTTGTGATATCAGTGGCCCTGGTTGCGCTGGTTCTTGGCGCTGGCCGGGCGCTGACCGGTGGTCAGCACCGCCCGAGTGGCAGCTTGCCGTCCGCGAGGTCGCGGGGCAGCCCGGCTCCGGCATGTACCGGTACTG
>JBAUAY010000438.1:0-5278 GCA_049676235.1 Streptosporangiaceae bacterium | reverse complement strand
GGCCTGTGGTCCAGCCTGGCCCGGCTGGACGGCTACCGGGCCGCCCTGCAGGACGCTGGGCTCGGCCTGGATGACGACCTCATCCGGTGGGACAGCTTCTCGGTGTTGGGCGGGCGAGCACAGGCCGCCGGACTGCTTTCGCTGCCGCACCCGCCCACGGCCGTGGTGGCCGGCAATGACGGCCAGGCGTTCGGTGTGCTCCAGGCCCTGGGGGAACGCGGGCTGCGCGCCCCGGACGACCTGAGCGTGGTCGGCTTCGACGATGTCCCAGTGGCCTCGTGGGCGACGCCCGCCCTGACCACGATCCGCCAGCCCCTGGCGGCCATGGCCGCCACCGCCCTGCGCATGCTGCGCTCGGACCCGGCCAGCGCGGCCGGCGAGCCGCGCCATATCGAGCTGGCGACCATGCTGGTGGTCAGGGAAAGCTCCGGGCCGCCCCGCCCCTAGGGGGCCGTGTCGGGGGTCACGCCCACGTCCAGCGTGAGCCAGCCCTTGCTGCCTCTCGGCCCAGCCGCCGCGATCCGGTAGTAGCCGGCTGCCGGGAACGACACCGTGATGTCCGCTTGGCCGCCGGTCAGCGCGGCCGCGTGCGGGAACGAGGCCGGGACCGCCACCCCGGCGGGCGGCGTCAGGGTCAGCTTCACGGTGCCGTCGGCCGCGGAGTCCAGTGTCAGCCCGCCGGTCTCCGCCTCCAGGTTGACTGTCACCGAACGGCCCGGGCGCAGCGGCCCGATGTCGGTCAGGATGCCGCCGCGCGCGTGGAACCCGATCGTGTCAGCCGGCGCGACCGGCACGGACGGCGGCGGCAGCGGCCGCTGCCCGAAGTCGAACGCCGAGAACAGATCGTTCTGTCTAGCGTTCAGCGTGGTCAGCGCGGGCAGGCCCCAGAGCTTCTGCAGGAACGACAAGACGGAGACGTTGGTGGTCTGCGAGGAGAACACGCCACGCCGGACGTACGGACTGATGATCACCATCGGTGTCCTGGCTCCGTAGCCGACGCTGGCCGGCGGCGCCACGTGGTCCCAGAAGCCGCCGCTCTCGTCGTAGGTCAGGAAGATGGCGGTCGAGGCCCAGTACTTGCTGTGCGCGACCGCGTTCACCAGCTGCCCGACCCAGGCGTCGCCCTCGCCGATGTCTTCGGGGGGCTCGGTGCTGTAGCCGACGCCGGGCCGCAGGAAGGAGAACTCGGGCAACGTCCCGCCCGCCAGATCGCTGAAAAACGCCTGCCCCGTGGTCAGGTCCTGCATGTGCCCGGCCGGGATGACCTGCGGCCAGATCGAGCCGTACAGCGCGGCGGGCGGCAGCGCATAGTAGATCTTCCAGCTGCGCCCGTGCGCGGTCAGTTCGTCGAAGATGGAATTCCACGGCTGGGTCGGGCCCGGTTCCAGGTTGTTGTAAACCCAGCCGTGATCGGTGCCGTTCAGCGCGGTCATCACGTTCGGCTGGGTCGGCGCGATCACCGGCTGGAAATTGTGGTCGGCGAGTTCATAGGCCGACGCGAGGTATTGCTCGTCCGGGTCGAACTGCGGCCCGAATTCGGTGATCGAGGCCATACCGTCCTGCGGGAAAACGGTGTAGTGGTCCATCAGGTAGCCTCGGCCCGGCTGGTAGTCCATCACCATCTGTTCCACGACCGCGCTGTTGTTGAGCGCGCCGCCGACGTCGCCCTCGTTGGGCGTGGCCCAGACCGGATGCACGGCAGGCGCGGAATCGTAGTAGGCGTTCGGGTTGGGCAGCGACGTGTTCGCCGGGATGCCGTCCGCGCCGGGGAATTTACCGAAGAGATTGTCGAACGAGTGGTTCTCGATCATGATCTCGATGACGTGCTTGATGGGCGATCGGGGCGAGGCGGCTCGGCCGGCCATCACCGCCGACGCCGGCGTCCCCGCGGCCAGCAAAGGCAGCAAAACCGCCAAGGACACGCCGCCCGCGGCCAGAACCCTGGAATGTTTCACGCGTCAATTGTGCGCGCGCTGGCCCGCGTCCGGCGTTTCCCGGCGTTTCCCGGCGTTTCCCGCCGCTTCGCCCCCAGTAGGCGGCCTCCGGAGCCGGGCGAGCTTGCGGACCGGCGGGCGCGGTACGGATACTGCATGCATGGGTGACCGTAATGTGCTCGGCGGCGAGCTTGAGCCGTGTGGAACCGATCCGCTCACCGGCTTCTACCGGGACGGGTGCTGCACGACCGGCCCCGAGGACCTGGGCAGTCATACCATCTGCGCGGTGGTGACCGCCGAATTCCTCGAGCATCAACGCCGGATCGGCAATGACCTGTCCACACCGATGCCCCAGTTCAGATTCCCCGGGCTCGTGCCGGGGGACCGGTGGTGCGTGACCGCGGCCAACTGGCTGCAGGCGCACCGGGACGGTGCCGCCGCCCCGGTGGTGCTGGCCGCGACCCATCAGCGCGCGCTCGAGATCGTCCCGCTGGAGATCCTCAAGCCCTACTCCGTCGACGTCCCCGCCGACGCCGGCGCCCTCGAGGAATAGCTCAGCGCCACCGCGGCGCAACCGATCGCGCCGCCAGCACCGAACGCAGGATGGCCTCCTGCTCGAGCAGCACCAGCCGCAGCCCGTGGCTGACCAGGCCGCCGTGCCCCAGCGCGGCCGCGGTCGCCGTCAGCGTCTCCGGCTCGGCGAGCGTTGCCGGGTAAAGCGCCCGCGCCAGGTACCGCATCACGTTCACCTCACGGCCCTGGAGCGCCGGCAGGGCCTCGGTGAAGTACCGGTCGCGGTACTCGGCCAGCCACGACCGGCCCAGCAACTCCTCCTGGCCAGGCACCCAGATCCCGCGGGCGGACGCCAGCGCCATCCGCCAGTCCTGGCCGTCCGCCAGCGCCGCTGCCCAGGCCTGCTGTTTGGCCGCCGCGTCCGGGCGCAGGGCGCGGCAGGTGGCCCGGTTCTGCTCCCCGGCTACCGGGTCCGCGGCGACCAGGGCGTCCAGGTCGTCGTCGTCGGCGAACCCGCAGGCCGCCAGCGTCCGCAGCAGGCTCCCGCGCAGACGACCATCGACCACCAGGCCATCCGGCCGCGATCCGCCGTCCAGCCACAAACGCACCAGCGCAAGCTGCTCGGCGGAATGCGCGCTCGCCGCGAACCCCGCCGCCAGCGCCCGCTGCCGCGGGCTCCCCGCCGCCGCGGCCGACACGCCGTCGAGGCACGCTGCCGCGATCGCCGTGCGCAACCCGGCCCGTTCGGCACTTGCCGTGTACAGGTCGGCGGCGGTCACCGCCCGCTCGAGCAGCACCTCGATCCCCGCCACCGGCAGGGACACCGAACCGGCGAGCCGCCGGATCACCAGACCCGCGAAATCCGCCGCCGCCAGCGCGCCCGTCGCCGGCGAGCCCGCCGTCACCATCCGCCAAGCAGCGTTCCAGCACACCGCCTCGGTCAGCGGGTCGCCCACGTCCATCGCCGCCCGGGCCAGCGCTTCCAGGGTTCCGGGGTCGAACGAGATCTCCGCGTAGGACAGGTCACCGTCGTTGAGCACCAGCGCGTCGGGCATCGCCTCCCCGGCCGGCACCGCCACCTCGCTAACCGCCCCGCTGATCTCCGCGCTGATCACCCGCCGCCGCCGTAGCCCCGCCCCGGAACGGTCGTAGAGCCCGATGCAGATCCGGTGCGTCCGCGGCTCGTCCTGCCATACGGTCAGCGACCCGATGGTGCCGTCCGGCGCAGCTACCACCACGGCCCGCAGCGTGCTCGCGCCCTCGGTCCGCAGCCACTCATCCGCCCAGCCGCGCAGGTCGCGGCCGGAAGAGCGCGACCAACAGGCGATCAGGTCGTCCAGCTCAGCGCAGCCGCCGCCGAACCGCCGCATGAAGTCGGCCAGCCCGGCCCGCAACGCCTTCTCGCCGATCAGCGCGGCCAGCTGCCTGATTACGGCGGCGCCCTTGGAGTAGGTTAGGGCGGGCAGCCGGAACAGCGCGTCGGCCGCGCCGGCCACCGGCGAGGACACCGGCTGGCGGCCAGGCAGCCCGTCGGCCTGGTAGGCGCGAGGCTTCTCCCGGTAGCAGAACGCGGTCCACGCGTCGACGTCGCCCAGGGCCGTGTAGCTCATGTAGGTGGCCATCGCCTCGTCCTGCCACAGGTCCTCCCACCAGCGCATGCTCACATGGCAGCCGAACCACAGATGTGACACCTCATGCGCGCACACCATCGCCACGAAGTCGTCGTCCGGATCCGCCATCCGCGCGAGCAGGCTCTCGTTGACCAGCATCAGGCCCGGTATCGACACCGCCAACGCGCTCAGCCGGGGCACGAAGCCGATGTCGTACTTGGGGTACGGGCAGGCCACGCCCAGCGTCCGCTCGTAGTACTCCAGGGCCCGCTGTGCCGTCTCGGCGAACCGGGTCATGCCCGCCACCCCGTCCGCGTCGGCCAGTGACGGCCTGCGCCAGATGCTCATGCGCACCGAGCCCTCGGCCCCGCCGGCGCCACGCCAGTCCTCGACGTAGGGCCCGGCGGCGATGGTCAGGTCGTAAGTCCGCGTGCCATGCACCGGCCCGAACCGCCACATCCCCGGCCGCCCGGCCGGCGGCCGCTCGGTCACCGGCCCGTTGCTCAGGACGTCCCAGCCGGCCGGCAGCGCCAGGCTCAAGGTGGTGATGGCGGTCAGGTCTGGCTGGTCAAAGCAGGCCCAGACGCTCGGTGCCTGGGTCGGGTAGCCCATGTACAGCAGGTAGCTGGCGCTGTCGGCCGGATCGGTGAACCAGGTCAGCCCGGGCCCGGCGCCGGAGTCGGTCACCTCGGCCTCGACCACCAGCAGGTTCTCCGCGGCCAGCCCCGGCAGCCCGAGCCGCCCGTCAGACGCCGGACCCACCGCTCGCCCGTTGAGGACCGCGCTGGTCACCGCCGCCGTCAGCTCGGCGAACGTGGCCGCCCCGGGCTCCCGGCACCCGAACCGGATCTCGGTCCGCGACCGAACCGGACCCGCCGCCCCCGCGGTCAGGTCGAGGAACACGTCGTAGGACCGGACGTCGAGCAGTGCCGCCCGGACCCTGGCTTCGGTTTCGGTCAACGCTGGCATCCGACCATCATGATGCCGAACGGGCCGTGGTGCGTGCCCTGGCCCCGCTTCAGGCGCCCGGCGGCACCGGGCCAACGGCGGCGCCCGGCTGCCTGAGCTCTTCCCAGGCCGCCGGGGTGAGCGAGTACGCCCCGGTGCTGCCGCTGGTGAAGGACCGCCACGCCGCGGGCCGGGCCAGCGTGGCCAGGGCGGTGAGCGTGACCGGGACCCCGGCGAGCAGGTCGCCGCCGCCCGGCGTCAGCTCCTCGCGGC
>JBAUAY010000437.1:0-5560 GCA_049676235.1 Streptosporangiaceae bacterium | reverse complement strand
TCAGCCGGGACCCGCAATGAGGCTCCCGCTCGTGCCGCAAGTCGCCGTAACCTGGCGTCATGGAGTGGACGGGACAGGTGTACGCCGACTGCCCGGTGGCGGCGGCCCAGATCGACATCGATGCTCCGCCCGAGCGGGTGTGGTCGCTGGTGAGCGATATCTTCGTGATGCCGGAGTTGAGCTCCGAGCTGCGGGAGGTGGCGTGGCTGGACGGGGTCGCCGGCCCGGCCATCGGCCACCGGTTCACCGGCCGCAACGCCCACCCGGCCATGGGGGAGTGGGAGACGGTCAGTACGGTCGTCGCGTGCGACCCGCCGCGCTGCTTCGCGTGGGCCGTGGGCGACCCCGGTCACCCGTCCGCGACCTGGCGGTTCACCCTGCGGCCGGACGGGACGGGCACGCTGCTCGAGCAATGGTACCAGATGGGGCCAGCCCGCTCCGGGCTGAACGTCGCCATCGACGCGATGCCGGACAAGGAGGCGAAGATCGTCTTCGTCCGGCTGCGCGAGCACGAGACGGGCATGAAGCACAACCTGGAGGCCATCAAGGAAAGGGCTGAGCGATAGGTGCGCACCGCGACGACCATCGAGGGGTCGGCGGGACGGGAAACCGCGGAGTTCGCCGTGGAAGCCGAAAAGCTCGGCCTGGACATCTGCTGGGTGGCCGAGGCCTGGGGGGCGGACGCCCCCTCGCTGCTGGGGTACCTCGCGGCCCGGACCGAGTCCATGCTGCTGGGCTCGGGCGTGATCCAGGTCGGCACCCGCTCGCCGGTCACGATCGCGCAGACCGCGATGACCCTCGCACACCTGTCCGGCGGGCGGTTCCTGCTGGGCTTGGGCGTGTCGGGCCCGCAGGTCATCGAGGGCTTGCACGGCATCCCGTTCGGTCATCCGCTGGCTCGCATGCGTGAGACCGTCGCGATCGTGCGCAGCGTATTCACCGGAGAGAAGGTCAGTTTCGCCGGGACCCAGTACCAGATCCCGCTAGCGGGCCGGCCGATGCGGGTCAGCCTGCCGCCGACCTCCGTGCCGGTGTACCTGGCCTCGCTGTCACCGAGGATGCTGGAGCTGACCGGCGAGGTCGCCGACGGCTGGCTCGGCACGAGCTTCGTCCCAGAAGGCGCCAGCGCCTACTTCACCCACCTGGACGCCGGGCTGGCGCGGGCCGGCCGCAGGCGGGCTGACCTGGACATCTGCCAGGGCGCCGAGATCAACCTGGTCGACGAGGCCGACCTGGCCCGGACGGTAGCCAGCCGCAAGAAGGAACTGGCCTTCTCCCTGGGCGGCATGGGCTCGGGCACCAGCAACTTCTACAACGACGCGTACAGCCGCCAGGGCTGGGCGGATGTCGCGGCCCAGGTGCGCGCGCGCTGGCAGGCCGGCGACCGCGACGGCGCGGCCGGCCTGGTCACCGACGAGATGGTCCTCGCGACCACGCTGATCGGCACCGAGGACATGGTGCGCGCCCGGCTGAGGACCTGGCGCGACGCTGGCGTGGACACCGTGCGCCTCTACCCGGCCGGAGACACCCTCGCCGCCCGGCTGGACAACCTCGGCCGGGGCATCGACCTGGTCAGGAGTCTGAGGCCGGCAGGCAGTTTATTATCCCGAACGGGCGTACTGCCTGCCCCGGCCAGCCGCGAGTCCGAGTGCCTGTCGCGCTGCCCTGGATCAGCAGGGTATCCGCCGGTTCGTCGCTGACGTGCAGGTACATGTTGAACCCGGTGATGCTCAGCAGCCGCCTAACGATGGGCTGGCAGCCGGTGATGATCAGTTCACGGCCGTGCCTGGCCTGGCTTTCGTGGGCCCAGGCCAGCACGGACAGGCCGGAGCAGTCGGCGAAGCCGAGCGCGGACAGATCCACCACCAGGGTCTTCGGCGCGCGGTCCAGAGCATTGCGGAGGGCCTGCCGCAGGTGGTTCGTGCCGCAGACGTCAAGCTCGCCGTGGAGCCGCAGCAAGGACCACTGGTCATGGTGTTCGGTGACGATAAGGAAAAGGTTCATCTCGGGTGCCTTCGCTGGGCCGCCACCTTGGTGGCGGGACTCATAGCGACGCACGCAGAAGGCCAGATCGCATACCGCAGATCGGCACCTCCTGGGTGCGATCCGCGGACACACGGCGGAACTAAGGAAAGGTACCACATTCCGTGACGGTCAGGTCGCCTCGGATAGGGCGCGGCCCGGCGAGTGCCGGTCGCGGATCTGATCAGCGTCCGGGCCGGTGCTCCCGCCGAGAACCTCGGCGGCCACGTCGGCCACGCGCCGGCGCGAGTCGCGCGCCTGCTTGCGCAGCAGGTTGAACGCGGTCGTCGCCGTCAGCCCGTGGGCGCCCATCAGGTAACCGACCGCGCGCTCGATGACCACGCGGTAGTCCAGGGCGTACTGCAGCTGCTCGGCCACGGCGCCGCGGTCGGCCGCGGCCAGCGCGGTGGCCAGGATCTCCGCGATCAGGCCGCTGTAGCCGCGCAGCGCCTGGACGTCCGAATCGTCCCACTGGGCGGGCTCGTCGCGGTAGACGTTCAGCGTGCCGACGGGACTGCCGCTGAGCAGGAGCGGGATGCCCGCCACCGCTCGCACCTGGTCAGGCAGGCGCAGGTCCGGCCAGCGGTCGTCGGTACGCAGGTCGCTGCTGACGATCTCCCGGGCGTAGACGTAAGAGTCGTAGCACGGGCCTTGCCCGGCCGCCGCCTGGGCCTCCTCGAGCTGCCGGCCGCTCTCGTCCGACGCGGCCACGTAGGCCAGGTGCCCGGACTCGGTGATGAACATGATCCCGGCGCCGCTGTAGCCGAACACCTCATCCACCGCGTTGACCGTCCGCGTCAGGACGGCGACCACATCGGCGTCGAAAGCCGCCTGACGCAGCCGCTGCAGGCTTGACCGCAGCGCCTCCTCGTCAATGTGGACCATGCCTGGCAGGCTACCGGGTCAGCGCGCTGTCGGCGGCGCCCGCGTACAGTTCCGCGGCGCGCCAGCAGTACCAGGCCGCCACCGACCGGTAGGGCCGGAACACCTCGCCGAGCGGCTGGAGCTCCCGCGCGGTCGGGGTGGGGACCTGCCAGGCCAGCCCATAACCCCGGCGGACGCCGAGGTCGCCGACCGGCCAGACATCGAGCCGGCGCAGCTGGAAGAGCAGGAACATCTCGGCCGTCCAGGGCCCGATGCCACGCACGGCCGACAGCCGCGCGATGATCTTCTCGTCGCTTTCGGCGGCCAGACCCCGCGGGGACAGCACGACCGTCCCGTCGAGCACCTTGGTCGCTAGATCCCGCAGCGACGCCATCTTGTTCCTGGACAGCCCGACCGCGCGGAGCGACTCATCGGACAAGGTGATCAGCGTTTCCGGCCGGACGTCGCCGTCGAGCGCGGCGATCAGCCGGCCATGGATGGCGGCCGCCGCGCGGCCGGCCAGCTGCTGGTAGACGACGGCCCGGACCAGCGTGGCGAAGTGCGACTCCGTTGGCCGGGCGAGCTTCGGCGGCCCGGTCTGGTCGAGCAGCCGGGCGATGACCGGATCCCGCTCCGCCAGGATCCGCGCCGCCGCCGCGTGGGTCACCTTACGGGCAGCCTGGTCCGTCATGTGGTCACCTTCTCCGTGCCCATCGGGTCCCCCCTACCTGAACTTCGAAGGGTAACGTCCGGCGGGTACCTCAGGCTGATCCGTACCAGCGGAGGGGCTGGCCGGTGACCCGCGCGACCACGTCGAAGTCGTGGTCGTGGTGGAGCAGCGTCAGGCCGTGCAGTTCTGCGGTCGCGGCCACGACCAGGTCTACCGGTCCGGCGCTCCGGTGCTGGCCCTGGCTGGTCAGGTCGCCTTGAACCTCCCAGGCGCGGGCGAAGCCGCGGTCGTGGACGGGCACCCAGCCGAACAGAGACCGCAGGTCCTGGATGCCCTGTTCGCGATCGGCCGCTGAACGGGCGCTGTAGAAGAACTCCAGCTCGGTGATCGGGCACACCGCGATCAGGCCCGCCGCGGCGGCCTGGTCCCATCCGAAGGACTCCGCGCCCGGGCGCAGCAGCCTGGCCAGCGCGCTCGTGTCGATCAGGAGCTGTGCCGCCGTCACCGGCGGTAGTTCTGCTTGTCCGCCAGCAGCGTCAGGTCAAAGGCGCCGTCGGCGGTCGCCTCGCGCAGCCGAGTCAGGGCCATCGCCCGGCGCCGGTTCTCCAGCACCTCCCGCAGCGCGCTGTTGACCGTGTCCTTCTTCGTCCGGGTGCCCAGCGCCCGGGCGACTTCGGCGACCAGGTCGTCATCGAGGTCAATCACGGTCCGGCTCATCGGCCACCCCCGAGATATCAGCTAATATATAGAGAGTATCACCGCTGATATATCGCTTGGCGTTGCTGCAGTTAGGCGCGGGCGTCAGTCATAGATGTCGTGGTATCCGATGGCGATCCACGTCAGGATAGGGTGGGCGATCAGCTGCCGACGGTCAAGTTGGTGGTCAGTTCCGCGGTCGAGTCGCCGCCCGCGAAGATGTCGATCGTCGTGGTGTCGATCACCCACGCCCGAGTTGCCGCGTTCCAGTAGCGGAGTTCGCGGGGGCCGAGCGGGAACCTCAGGGTCTGTGACTCACCGGCGGCGAGCGTGATCCGCCGGAAACCCTTGAGCTCACGGGACGGCCGCGAGGCGGAGCCGTGCCGCTGGTGGATGTAGAGCTGGGCGACCTCATCGGCGGCGCGCTCGCCCGCGTTGGTTACGGTCACCGACACGGTGACGGTCTCGCCGGCCTGGATCTGGACGCGGTCCAGGGTGAGGTCGCTGTATTCGAACCGGCTGTAGGACAGACCGTGCCCGAACGGGAAGAGCGGAGTGCTCGCCTCGTCCCAGTAGCGACGGCCCTGGTTGCCGGGTTGGTGCGAGATCGTGTGGCTGTAGATGACCGGGACCTGGCCGACGGCGCGCGCCCAGCTGAACGGCAGCTTGCCGCCCGGAGCGACGTCGCCGAAGATCACGTCGGCGACGGCCGCGCCGCCCTGGGTTCCTGGATACCAGATGTCGAGGATCGCCGGGACGTTCTCCGCCGCCCACCGCAGGTCGAGCGGACGGCCGTTCATGACCAAGAGCACGACGGGCGTGCCGGTGGCTACCACGGCCTGCAGCAGCGCGAGCTGCCCACCCGGAAGCTCGAGGCTGGAGCGGGAGGCCGCCTCGCCGATCATGTTCTGCCACTCCCCGAGGACGAGCACCGCGACGTCGGACTCACCCGCCAAGGTGACCGCGCGGTCGCGTTCGGCGTCCTCGTCGAATTCGGCCGGGATGACGGGCGCGTTGTTACCGAACATGTCGAACATCGACGGAAAGGTCCGCTGCGCCGGACGGATGCCCGGCGCGTAGCCGACCTCCACGCCTTCGCCGGCCCGGTTCCTGATGCCTTCGAGCACCGTGACCGTCTCGTCGAGGTCGAAGTCGAAGGCCCAGGGCCCGAGGGTGTCACGTCGGGAGTCGGCCAGTGGGCCGATCACCGCGATGGAGCCGGGGCCCGTCAGCGGCAGCAGGTCGCCCTCGTTGCGCAGCAGCACCGCCGAGCGCTGCGCAGCGATACGGGCCACCGCGCGATGGGCC
>JBAUAY010000436.1:0-5353 GCA_049676235.1 Streptosporangiaceae bacterium | reverse complement strand
TGCGAGATGAGCAACGGGGCGAAGCTGGGGGCCTTCGTCCAGGCCACGATCCTGGACCCGGCCACCGGGGCGCTGTCGGTCTATGAGCCGCTCGTGATCACGCAGGGCACCAGGCCGGACACGCCGGACATGAACCTCAATCCGCCCGTGATCCCGGCGGACGCGGTCGTGACGATCGACTTCGGGTTCAACGGCACGGACCTGGTCCAGGTAGGGGCGACCCCGACCACGCTCGCGGATGCCCGCTGCGTCAGCGGCCAGGTGGGGTCGGCCTTCGGGCAGACGTCGTTCTGCAACGGGGTCAACTTCTTCAACGCGGTGCAGCAGGCCGAGCGGAAGGGACTGCTCAAGGTGCCGTCCCCGGGTACCTCGAACGCGATCGTCCCGTCGGGCGGCGACCTGGGCACGGGCCGGTCGTGCCCGGTCATCAGCAACTTCGAGGCGGCCGGCCTGGACCCGGGCGAAAGCGTGACCACCACCTACCTGCTCAACCCGCTCACCGGCCAGACGGCGCAGGACAACGCGACGTACCGGGGTTACGTCGCAGGGGCGACGCTGCTGCACGACAACAGCGCAAACGCCGTGCTTGACCAGTACGTCGACCCGATCCTCGGGTGCACCCCGTTCGAGGTACCCGACCTGTCCAACGCCAACGTGCCGACCTTTTCCGAGGCGCTCGACGAGATAGCGGCGGGCGCGCACCAACCGAAGACCGCGGCGCTGGTGCCGGAGAACGACAAGGTGGTAATGGACGGCGGCGAGTCCGACCCGGCGAAGACCGACCTGTACCGGAAGGAGTTGGGGCAGGCGCCGATCAGCAGCCAGAACGACAAGACCAGCGACCCCGCGATGTACTGCCAGAACCTCGTCGACATCCAGACGCCGTTCCTGGCGGCCAACCAGAAGTTGCTCGCCACCGGTCAGTCGCCGGCGACGGCGACCGCTGACAACCTGCTCACCTTCCTGGCGAACGACCTGAGCGCGTCCTTCACCAGCCTTGGCTGCCAGCAGTTCCACCTGACGAATCCCGTCACGCTCAAGCGGAACAGCGCTGGCGCGGCGATCGGGGCGACCTTCGACACGGCCGTGCAGACGGCACTGTGACAAAGGAGTCAGACGATGGATGTTCAGGAAGTAGGCGAAAGCGGACAGCACACGCGCTCGGACGACGACGATGACGACGTGAGCACACGTGATGCCGAGGACTCTGAGGACTCCGATGACGATGACGACCGGGGCGTCCCGGAAGCCTGGCGGAGCAAGCCCTTCAGGCTCACCGTGATGGCGGCGGTGGTCATCCTCATGGCGGGGATCGGCTTCGGCGCCGGCAAGCTGACCGGGGTCGGCAACAACGTGGTTCGCTCGGACATTCCCAAGCCCGAGACGACCGCTGAACCGTTCATCGAGGGCTCAGGCTCCATCGCCGACAACAACCATGCGAACATCCTGTCCACGACGGCGCCTGGCATGGTCCACATCCTGTCGGGCGGGAAATCGGCCGGGATCGGCCTGGTGCTCACGCAGTCGGGGAAGGTGCTGACCACGTACCAGCCCGCCAAGGGCGCGCAGAACCTGTCGGCGGAGTACGTCATGTCCGGTGCGACCTTCAAGGCCACGGTGATCGGCAGGGACCCGGCGGCGGGCCTGGCGCTGCTTCAGATGGCGAGCCGTCCCGGGTGGCCGTTCGTGACCGTCGAAGTCGGGAACTCGGACAGGCTCGTTCAGAACGCCGAGATCTCCGACTTTACGTCCTACCATGTGCCGGGCCAGGTCTACGACACCGCGGTCGGCACCACAGGCACGACGACCAAGGTGACCATCGATGCCGGCACCCTGACCGCCATGAACGTGACCGTCGACGTTGCCAACAGCGACAAAACCCGGAGCGGGCTGATGGCGTCGACGCTGCAGTCTGAGACGCTGTCGGTGCTCGGCGGCCCGCTGGTGGACCTGAACGGTAAGGTGATCGGCATCACCATCGGAGGTTCGGGGAGCGGCCTCAACATCACCGGGTACGCGATCCCGATCAACACGGCGCTCGAAGTCGCCACACAGATAGCTGACGGCAATTCCCAGCAGTGAGGAAGTAGAATCGCCGAGCACCAGTCAGGTACGGCTCGGACCTGTGGTGTGTGCCCGGCTTGAAGAACTGAGGTGATCACGTGCCGGGCAGCCTGCTCGGCCTGCTCCCGCACCGGATCATGCAGATCGCGGTGACGGTGGTGTTCTTGACCGGCGCGGTGCTGGTGCGGCGCGGGGACAAGGACGACGAGGACGAGGCCCGGCTGAAGGCCGGCGCTGCCGGGTTCTGGGCCGTGGCGGCGACCTCTTCGGGGTGATCCTGCTGGCTGAGCTGGGTGACCTGTCGGACATCGTGATCGCGAACCTCACTGCCAAGTACCACGACCCGGTGGCGGTGGGCATCGGGAGCGTGCTGGCGCTGTGGTCCCGTGGTCGCGCTGGCCAGCGTTGGCGGGCGGCGGCTGCAGCGGATCCTGCCGCTGCGGTGGATCGCCCGCCTGGCCGCGCTGGCGATGGTCGTCATGGCCGGGTTCACCCTGGCCGAAGCGCTGCCGTAGGGGGCGGGTTACAACCAGCCTGCCGCCATCGCGCCAGCGAGGCAGAGCAGCAAGATTCCGGCCACGATCTCGCCGGTCACCAGGCCTAGCTTCGCGCCCAACTCCAGTCCAATCAGGGTCAAAACGGCGCTGAAGATTCCGAAGGTGATCACCGCCGCGACGATAGGGACGGCAAGCGCTCCGAGTGCGAGTCCCACCGCGAAGTCGTCGAGGCTGAGCGCCGCGCCGCTGACCAGCAGCCGCCACCCGTGCCAGACCTGCGGGGTGTTGTCGTCGCCGCGCAGTGCCTCGACGAGTCCCCAAACCGCAGTCGCAGCTAGCACGCCCGCGCCGGTCAACCCGGGCGGCGCGCCCCAGTTCTCCGCCAAGACCGTGGCCGATGAGCAGCCCAGCAGCCGGCATCACGACGTCCCACAAGCCGAAGACCGTGGCCACTTTCAATCCGGTCAGCCGGTCCACACCGCTGACCCCGATGGCGATTGCCGCCCCGAAGTTGTTCAGCCCGAGCGCAAGGGCGACCACTAGCAGAGCCACCACAATTAAGGATCGTCTCCCGAACGGATCGTGGTTCCTGCCAAGGACCAAGAGTCCTTTAATCACATGGATAACCCGAGCCTCGCCAACTCAATGAGAAGGCCCGGGTCGTGTAATGGGGCTAGGTCAGCCGATTTGGTGCAGGACGCCGGCGCCGATGATCATGAGACCTCCGGCGACCCCGTTGGCCAGCCACATGTGGCGCCGCACCGCGGGGATCGAGTACGCGATCCCGATGCCGATCGCGAGTCCGACGCCGGCTTGGATTGCGCTTGACAGCGCCTGCTCGAAGGCCGAGAGGTAGATCGAGGCGCCGTGGGAAACGCCGTCGATGGCGCCGTAGGTGATGTTGTCGAGGCTCAGCAGCCACGGCAGGGTCCACACGCCCCACCGCGCCTTGGGATTGTCCTCCGCTTTCGCTGCTCTCTTCGAGAGGATGGCGACCACGATCCAGTAGGCGCCGAGCAGGGCGACGACCGTGGGCGCGAAGTTGCTCCAGCTATCCGGGTACGACCAGTGCAGGGCGCATCCGAGCAGGTAACCTAGCCCGTCAGCGACGCCGAAGAGCAGCGCGAACGGGACGAGCACGGACATTCGCCGGGACATGATCGGCCCGACCGCGATGCACGCGACCAGGCTGTCAGTGCCTAGTAGTAGCCAAGCGCCCGCTGCAACCTCCTCCTTATTCTTGTTTGCCTTTTTAGGTAAGAGCGTGTGAGTGGGTGAAGGAGCGGCGGTCCAAAGGACCGCCGCTCCTTCGAGCGGGAACAAGCCAGCAGCGTGGCTACATCCCGGAGGGGTTCATCCACCGATGGTGCCTACGACCCCTGCGCTGTCCCCAACCCGGCACCGTCGATGCCGATGGCGATGCCGATGCCGATGCAGATGCCGTTGGCGTTGGCGTTGCTGTTGTGTTTGTTGCCGTCTGCACCGTGGTGTTGAAGGTCGCCGCGACCGCCACGCCGTTACCGTCCAGGGTGACCGCGACCGGGTTAGTCAGGCCGAAGTTCTGGCAGCCGAGGTTGGTGAAGGACATGCTCAGCCGGTTGGCCAGGAACGTGAACAGGTTGTCGCCAACCCCCGCCACCGGCGGCTGGCCCGTGGCAAGCAGGGTCTGGTTGGCGGCCAGGAAGGGAGTCTGGATGTTGACCATGTTCTGGCAGAACATCGCGGGACTGCTGGTCCGATTGTTCTGGAAGTTGATCGGCGCCTGCCCCACTTCCTCGCGGTACAGGTCGGTCTTGGCCACCTCGAACTGACCGTTGCCGTCGAGGGTCATCTCGTCGTTCTCCGGCACCAGCGCCGCGATCCTGGGCTGGTTCCTGGCCGCCAGCAGCTCGTCAAGGGCCTGGGAGCTGGTCGGCTGGTCGTTGTTGGCCAGGTCGGGCACCTGGAACGGGGTGCACCCGAGCACGGGGTCCATGAACGTGTCGAGCAAGGTGTTGTCACTGCCGTTGAGCAGCGGGGTGGAGCCCGCGATGTTAGCCGCGTTGGCCGTGGTGTCCTGCGCGGTCTGGCCGGTGGCCGGGTTGAGCAGGTACTCGGTGGTCACGTTGTCGCTCGGGTCCTGGTCCACCATGTCGAAGTTGCGGGTGACCGGGCACTCGCTGCCGGTGCCGAGCCGACCGCCGGTCGGCACGATCTTCGCCGAGGTGCCCTCGGACGGGACACGCAAGCGGCCTTCGCGCTCCAACTGGAACGCCCTGTTGAAGAAGTTGATGCCGTTGCAGAACGACACCTGGCCAAAGACCGAATCCGGCTGGCCGTTGATGCAGTTGCCCTGCTGCAGCGCGTTCGCCGTCGTACCAACCTGGGTCAGGTCGGTGCCGTTGAACCCGAAGTCGATGGTCACGACCGCGTTCCGGGGCAGGGTCGGCACGGTGGGCGTGACGGCCGGCGTGGTGCCCTGGGTGATGACCAGAGGGTCATAGACCGCGAGCGCGCCGGTCCGCGGGTTCAGGATGGTGGCCTGAACGAACGCACCCAGGTTGGTCGCGTTGGTCATCGTGCAGCCCGATGCCGCCGGCGTCATCCCGTCAGGGCCCGTGAGCTGATAGGGCGTGGCCAGGCCCTGCGCGCTGAGCGGGTTGGCCGGGACGATGATGTCGCAGTTGACGTTGGTCGTCGCGACGGCCGCGCTGGCCGTCGGCGCAGGGGCGCTGGCCGATGCGCTCGCGCAGGGTGACGCCGTGGGAGATGCTGGGTCCGTGGCAGACGCCGGGGCCGTGGCCGCGGGGGAC
>JBAUAY010000435.1:0-1646 GCA_049676235.1 Streptosporangiaceae bacterium | reverse complement strand
AGTACAAAGCGTTCAGCGCGGTGTGCACGCACGCGGGCTGCATCATGAGCGAGGTCGCCTACGGCACCATCGACTGCCCGTGTCACGGCAGCGAGTTCAAGATCACTACGGGCGCCGTGGTGACCGGCCCGGCTCCCGCCCCGCTGCCGAAGAAGCAGATCAAGATCGTGGACGGCAAGGTCGTCCTGCTCTGACGCGGTGTTAGCCCCGGGGCCGACCCCCGGATCCCCCGATCCGGGGGGATCTATCCCCCCCGGACCCCCCTAGGGCAGGATGGTGGGCGTGGGCTCGCTGATGCTGCTTGATACCGCGTCGCTGTACTACCGTGCGTTCTTCGGGGTGCCGGACACCGTGCGGGCGCCCGACGGCACCCCGGTCAACGCGGTGCGCGGACTGCTCGACACGATCGGCCGGCTGGTCCGGGCCAGGCACCCCGCCCGGCTGGTCGCGTGCCTGGACGCGGACTGGCGGCCGGCCTTCCGCGTCGCGGCGGTGCCCTCGTACAAGGCGCACCGGCTCGCCGCCGACGGCACCTCGGAGGAGACACCGCCCGCGCTGGCCGCGCAGATCCCGGTGATCGAAGAGGTGCTGCGCGCCTCCGGGCTGGCGGTCGCCGGGCAGCCGGGGTTCGAGGCGGACGACGTGATGGCCACGCTTTCCGCCCGGTCGGCCGGCCCGGTGGACGTGGTCACCGGCGACCGGGACCTGTTCCAGCTCGTCGACGACGCGCGGGGCGTCCGGGTCATCTACACCGTGCGCGGGCTGCTCAACATGGACGTGATCGACGAGGCGGCGGTGGCCGCGAAGTACGGCATCCCAGGCCGCGCCTACGCCGACTTCGCCGCGCTGCGCGGCGACCCGAGCGACGGGCTGCCCGGTGTGCCGGGCGTAGGGGAGAAGACCGCGGCCGCGCTGATCAATACGTTCGGCAGCATCGAGGGGATCAGCACCGCCCTGGACGCGGGCCACGGCGGGTTCCCGCGCGGCAGCCGGGACAAGCTCGAGAAGGCCAGGGACTACCTGGACATCGCCCTGTCGGTGGTCAAGTGCGCCGACGACGCCCCGCTGCCCGACATCGACGGGACGCTGCCGGTGGTGCTGACCGACGCCGGCCGGCTGAAGGAACTCGGCGAGCGGTGGGGCCTCGGGTCCTCGCTGAGCCGTTTCGTCACCGCCGTTTCCCAGGCCTAGCGTCGCGGCCTAACATCGATCATGTGACGACGGACGAACTGTATCCCGCGGGCCGGCTCGACCAGGTGCGCGAGGCGGCTGGCGCGGCCGGGCTCGACGCCGTGCTGCTGACCCCCGGCCCGGACCTGAGGTACGTCATCGGCTATGACGCCAAGCAGCTCGAGCGCCTGACCTGCCTGGCGGTCCCGGCGCAGGGCGACCCGGCGCTATTCGTGCCGCGGCTGGAGCTGGCCGCGGCGCAGGCCTCCCCGGCCGGCACGCTCAGCCTGGAGATGATCCCCTGGGAAGAGACCGGCGACCCGTTCCGGCTGGTGGCGGCCAGGCTCGGGAACGTCTCGGCGGTCGGCTTGTCCGACCGGATGTGGGCGCTGTCCGTGCTGAAGTTCCGCGACGTGCTGCCTGGCGCGCGCCTGGCGCTGGCCGGCGGCGCGCTGCGGGCACTGCGGATCAGGAAG
>JBAUAY010000434.1:0-10918 GCA_049676235.1 Streptosporangiaceae bacterium | reverse complement strand
GCGTGGACCGATCCCGACCGTACGGCCATAATCTTTGATGCCGAACGAGGCCAGGCTGGGAGCCTCAGCTACGCTCAACTCGCCGCCGAGGTGGCGCGGGTGGCCGGTGGCCTGCGCGCGCTGGGTGTCGGCCGTGGCGACCGGGTGGCGGCGCTGCTGCCGAACGTGCCGGAGGCGGTCATCGGCCTGCTCGCCACGGCGAGCCTGGGCGCGATCTGGTCCTCGTGCTCGCCGGATTTCGGCGCCCGCAGCGTGATCGACAGGTTCGCCCAGATCGAGCCGAAGGTGCTTATCGCCTGCGACGGCTACAGGTACGGCGGCAAGGAATTCTCCCGCGCCTGGATGCTCGGCGAGGTGGCGGAAGCCTTGCCCGGCCTGTCCGCGGTGGTCCTGGTCAACCTGATCGGCGAGACCAACCCGCCCGTCGACGTGACGCCCTGGGAGGACCTCGGCACCGCCGAAGGCCAGCGCGAGCCGGAGTTCGAGGAGGTGCCGTTCGCGCACCCGCTCTGGGTGGTCTACTCATCGGGCACCACCGGGCTGCCGAAGCCGATCATGCACGGTCACGGCGGCATCGTCCTGGAGCACCTCAAGGCGCTCTCGTTCCATCAGGACCTGCGGCCGGGCGACGTCTTCACCTGGTACACCACGACCGGCTGGATGATGTGGAACTACCTGGCCGGGGGGCTGCTGGCCGGCCTGACGATCGTGCTGTACGACGGCAGCGCCACCTTCCCTGAGACGGACCGGCTGTGGCGGCTGGCGGCCGAGCACGGCGTCAACTACCTGGGGGTCGGGGCGCCCTACCTGGTGGCCTGCATGAAGGCGGGGCTGCGGCCGGGGGAGCAATGCGACCTGTCGGCGCTGCGCGCCATCGGGTCGACCGGGTCGCCGCTGCCTCCCGAGGCCTTCGGCTGGGTGTACGAGCAGGTCAAGCAGGACCTGCTGCTCGGGTCGTTCTCGGGCGGCACCGACCTGTGCACCGGCTTCGTCGGGCCGTGCCCGCTGCTGCCGGTGCGGGCCGGGGTGATCTCCGGGCGCTGCCTGGGGGCCAGGGTGGAAGCCTACGACGAGGACGGCAAGCCGGTCACCGGCCAGGTCGGCGAGCTGGTGATCACCCAGCCGATGCCGTCGATGCCGGTCGGCTTCTGGAGCGATCCCGATGGCGTGCGGTACCGGGAAAGCTATTTCGATATGTATCCCGGGGTCTGGCGGCACGGCGACTGGATCGAGGTGCTGCCGGACGGCGGCTGCATCATCTACGGCCGCTCCGATGCCACGCTCAACCGCGGCGGCGTCCGGATGGGCACCAGCGAGTTCTACCGCGCCGTCGAGGCCTTCGATGAAATCGGCGATAGCCTGGTCGTGGATACCGGCCGGCTCGGCGCCGAGGGTCGGCTGATCCTGTACGTGGTGCCCGCCGAGGGAGCTGAGCTCGACGACGACCTGAAGAACAGGCTCCGCGCGGTGCTCCGGGCGCAGTTGTCGCCCCGGCACGTGCCCGACGAGATTCACCAGGTGCCGGGCATACCGCGGACGCTATCCGGTAAGAAGCTCGAGGTCCCGGTGCGTAAGATCCTGCACGGCACGGATCCGGAGCGGGCGGCCGACCCGAACGCGCTGGCCGACCCGGATGTACTCAGGTACTTCGGCAGGTTTCAGGGTTCTGGAGCGGGTGCCGATCCACCTCGGTTACGTAAAGGAACATCTCCGTCACAATGGGGTGGCAGAGACGTGTCGAGCCGAAGTGAGCTGGGATGAGGCAAGACGGCGGATCAGGTCAGTGGACACGAAGGAGTGGACGCGATGCCGGACGGTTACGTGGATGAGGCCAGGGACGCCCTGCTAGTCAAGGCGCGCGAGGCGTGGCGGGACGATCCCGCCCTGGACCCGCGGGCGCTGGACGACGGGAGCGGCGGCGACAGCATCTTCTGCTACCTGCGCGCTTACTACCAGCGCGTGGCCACCGAGGACCTGGCTCCGCCGTCTCGGCTGGCCGTGGTGGCGGAAGCGCACGCCCGGCTCGGCCTGCGTCGGCCGCAGGGCCGGGCGCTGGTCCAGGTCCGGGAGCCGGGAGAGGCTCACCTCGGCTCCGTCAGCCGGTCCGGCCTGGTCGTAGACATCGTCACCGACGACATGCCCTACCTGGTCGACTCGGTCACCACCGAACTGAACCGGCACGAGGCCGAGATCGAACTGCTCGTGCACCCGCTGCTGCGAGTGCACCGGGACGTGACCGGCGCGCTGCGCGGCATCCTGGGCGTCTGCGGCGACGACGCCGACCAGGACCAGCCGGGCGGCGGTGAGCTGACCGAGTCCTGGATCCACGTCGAGCTCGGGCCGCCCCGGGACAAGGTGACCGCCGATCAGCTCGCGGCGGACCTGCGCCACGTGCTCGACGACGTAAGGGTGGCGGCCGAAGATCAGCCGCGGATGAGCGCGGTGGCCCGCAGGCTGGCCGATGACCTGGGCGGGGAGCCCGGCAGCGACGAGGCCGAGCATGGTGACCTGCTGCGCTGGCTGGCGGACGGCAACTTCACCTTCCTCGGTTACCGCGAATACGACTTCGTACCGACCGAGGAGGGCACCGGCCTGCGCGCCGTGCCGGGCACCGGGCTCGGCATCCTCCGCCACGCCCGGCGGGGCCGGGAGGCCGTGCGCAAGATGTCGACTCAGGTCTTGCGCCGGGCCCAGGATCCGGCCGAGCGGCTGGTGCTGGCCAAGGCGAACTCCAGGTCCACCGTCTACCGGGCCAACTACCTGGATTACGTCTCGGTCAAGAAGCTCGGCCCGGATGGCCCGGGGGGCCAGCACGTTACCGGGGAGTTCCGGTTCCTCGGCCTGTACTCGCACGCGGCGCACATCGCGCCCATCAGCGGCATTCCCGTGCTCCGGCGCAAGCTGGCGCAGGTCCTGGCGATGGCCGGGCTGCCAGCAGACAGCCACGACGGGCAGGACCTGGTCGAGATACTCGAGGATTACCCGCGCGAGGAGCTTTTCGAGATCTCGGCGGAAGAGCTCACCCCGATAGCGCTCGGCGTACTGCGGCTGAGCGAGCGCAAGCAGACCCGGCTGTTCATGCGCCGGGACCGGTACGGGCGGTACATGTCTTGCCTGGTTTACCTGCCGCGGGACCGGTACACCACCCGGGTCAGGCTGCGTGCGCAGGGCATATTGCGGGAGGCGCTGAATGGGGCCTCGGTGGACTACAGCGCCACCGTCGGCGACTCGGCCCTGGCCCGCCTGTACGTGGTCGTCCGGGCGGAGCAGGGCCAGTCCGTGCCGCGGGTGGACGCGGTCGCCCTGGAGCGGAAGCTGGCGGCAGCGGTCAGGTCGTGGGACGAGGATCTCGCCGTCGAGGCGATCCGGGTGCTCGGCGAGGAGCGGGCCAGCACGCTGGCCGCCCGGCTGGGCACGAGCATCCCCGAGACGTACAAGGCGGACGTCACCGCCGCGGACGCCGTCGACGACCTTCTCACGATGCTCGAGCTGCGCGACTCGGGGAAGGAATTCGCGGTGCGGCTGGTGGAGCACCCGGGGCGGTGGACGCTGGTGGTGTACCGGTCGGGCACGCCGATCACGCTGTCCGATGTGCTGCCCCAGCTGCAGCACATGGGGCTCGAGGTCGTCGACGAGCATCCCTACCAGTTCCGTGGGAACTCGAGCGTCGGCTCGTTCTGGACCTACGAGTTCGGCCTGCGGCCGCCGGCCGCCGCCGCTTCCGGCAGTCTGCACCAGCTCTTCGAGGACGCGCTGACCGCGCTGTGGCTCGGCCGGACCGAGGACGACGGGTTCAACGCGCTGGTGCTGACGGCCGGGCTGACCTGGCGTGAGGTGACCCTGCTGCGCGCCTACGCCAAGTACCTGCGCCAGGGCGGGATGCGGTTCAGCGAGGACTACGTGCAGCGGGTTCTGCGGTCCAACGGGGCGATCACGCGGCTGCTGATCCGACTGTTCGAGTCCAGGTTCGATCCGGAAAGGCAAAACGGTGTCAGCGAACGCTGCGAGGCCATCACCGAGGAGATCCGCGGCCAGCTCGACGAGGTGACCAGCCTGGATGCCGACCGGATCCTCCGGTCGTACCTGGCGCTGATCGACGCGACCCTGCGGACCAACTACTACCGGAAGGACAGCCCCGGGCGTCCGGACGGGCCGCCGTGCCTGGTTCTCAAGCTCGACCCGGGCAGCGTGCCCGGGCTCACCCTGCCGCGGCCCAAGTTCGAGATCTTCGTCCACTCGCCCCGGCTGGAAGCGGTGCACCTGCGCTTCGGCCGGGTGGCGCGCGGCGGGCTGCGCTGGTCGGACCGGCTCGAGGACTTCCGCACCGAGGTGCTCGGCCTGGTCAAGGCGCAGGAGGTCAAGAACGCGGTCATCGTCCCGTCCGGGGCCAAGGGCGGCTTCGTGTGCAAGCGGCTGCCCGACCCGGCCGACCGTGAGGCGTACCAGGCCGAGGTGCTGGCCTGCTACAAGACGTTCATCGCCTCGATGCTCGACGTGACCGACAACATCGAAGGCGACACCGTGGTGCCGCCGCGCGACGTGGTCCGGCGGGACGGCGACGACCCGTACCTGGTCGTCGCGGCGGACAAGGGCACCGCGACGTTCTCCGACACGGCCAACGAGATCGCGGCCACCTACGGCTACTGGCTCGGCGACGCGTTCGCCTCGGGCGGGTCCGAGGGCTATGACCACAAGAAGATGGGCATCACCGCGCGCGGCGCATGGGAGTCGGTGAAGTGGCACTTCGCGGCGCTCGGGCTGAACCCGGACACCGACGATTTCACCGCGGTTGGCGTGGGTGACATGTCCGGCGACGTGTTCGGCAACGGCATGCTGCTTTCCGAGCACATCCGGCTGATCGCGGCCTTCGATCACCGGCACGTGTTCATCGACCCGGCGCCCGATCCGGCGGCCAGCTTCGCCGAGCGCGCCCGGATGTTCGCGCTGCCCAGGTCGTCGTGGGCGGACTACGACCAGGCGCTGATCTCGCCCGGCGGCGGGGTCTGGCCGCGCAGCGTGAAGTCGGTGCCGGTGTCGCCGCAGGTCCGCACCGCCCTCGGCATCGACGCCGCGGTCAGCGCGCTGCCGGTGGACGAGCTGATCTCCGCCATCCTAGCCGCCCCCGTTGACCTGCTCTGGAACGGCGGGATCGGCACCTACGTGAAGGCCAGCTCCGAGTCGCAAGCCGACGTTGGGGACCGGTCCAACGACGCGGTCCGGATCGATGCCACCCGGCTGCGTGCCCGCACCGTGGGCGAAGGCGGCAACCTCGGCTTTACCCAGGCGGCGCGGATCCAGTACTCACTCGGCGGCGGCTTGATGAATACCGACTTCATCGACAACTCGGCCGGGGTCGACACCTCCGACCACGAGGTCAACATCAAGATCTTGCTCGCCGACGCGATCAGGGACGGGGCTATCCCGGCGTCCGGCCGGCACCAGCTGCTGAACGAGATGACCGACGAGGTGGCCGCCCTCGTGCTCCGGCACAACTACCGGCAGAACATGGCGCTGGCCGTGGCCAGGTCCCAGGCTCCGTCCCTGCTGCACGTACACGCGCGGTACCTGCGCAAGCTGATCAGGGACAAGCGGCTCAACCAGGAACGGGACGTGCTGCCCGACGAGCGGGAGATCGCCGAACGGCGGTCCTCAGGCGGTGGCCTGACCAATCCCGAGCTGGCCCTGCTGCTGGCGCACACCAAGATCTCGGCGGGTGAGGACGTACTCACCTCCAGCCTGCCCGATGACCCGTACCTGCGCCGCGTGCTGGCCGCCTACTTCCCCGCCCCGCTGCAAGTCAGGTTCGCGGACCTGATGGAGGCCCATCCGCTCCGCCGGGAGATCATCACCACCTCGGCGGTCAACGACATGATCGACACCTCGGGCACCACGTTCTTGTTCCGGCTGATCGAGGAGACCGGCGCGTCGGTGCCCGATCTCACCCGGGCCTGGCTGGTCGCCCGCGAGGTGTTCGACATGCAGGCCTTCTGGCGCCAGGTCGAAGCGCTGGAAGGCCAAGTCGGCATCGCCGCTCAGATCACGCTGCTGCTCGAGGGGCGCAAGCTGACCGAGCGCGCGGTCCGGTGGCTACTGCACAACCGCCGCCCGCCGTTCGACATCCAGGCGACCGTGGGCTTCTTCGCCGATGGCGTGCGGACAGTCCGTTCGGGCCTGCCCAAACTGCTCACCGGCCGGGACCTGTCCGGTTTTGAGGAGCGCCGGGACTCCTACCTTGACCTCGGCGTGCCGCTCGACCTGGTCGAGCGGGTCGCGGCCATGGTGCCGACGTACGCCGCCTTCGACATCGTGCAGGCCGCCGCCTCCGCTCGGCGTGGGATCGAGGAGACCGCCGAGGTCTACTTCGACCTGGCCGACCGGCTGCAGATCACCCGGCTGCGAGACCGCATCACCGCGCTGCCGCGGGAGGACCGCTGGTCCACGATGGCCCGGGCCGCCCTGCGCGACGACCTGTACGCCGCGCACGCCTCGCTCACCGTGGACGTGCTCGGCGTCAGCGGATCCGAGGTGCCGAGGTCCCCCGAGGAGAGACTCGCCGCGTGGGTGTCGCGCAACGAGGCCGCACGGGCGATGGCGGCCCAGACCCTCGGCGAGATCTGGGAGAGCGAGCGCTTCACGTTCACCACCTTGTCGGTGGCGCTGCGCGCCATCCGCACCCTGGTGGCCGCCAGTTCGCTGCCCGAGGCTCAATAGTCAGGGGGGACCCCATAATTCGGGGGGCGACCCCCCGAAACCCCCCGATCCTGGGGGAAACCTTTTCCCCCGGACCCCCTCGGCCCCCCTTCGGGAGGGACCCAGGGTCTCGGCTGGGCTCAGTAGGCGTGGCCGTAGGAGGGGCCGCCTTGTGCCGCGATGACCTGCAGTTTGGTGCCGTGCGCGGTGGCCGGCGGGTCGATCGCGGCGAACTCGTAGGTCCAGTTGGCGTACACCGCGTGGTAGCCGACCTCGGTGGGCGCGGCCAGCAGCGGGGTGAAGGCGGGGGGCACCGGGATGGGTGACCCGGCCGTCAGGTTGACGTGCGCGTTGGTGGTGTTCAGGTCCATCGCGTAGAGCACGAGGGCTCCGCCGTCGGCTAGGCGCAATTCGAACTGCGGGAACGCCGCGCCCTGCAGCAGCCACTGGTACTGCAGGCCCCGGGCCTGCGCCGCGGCCCCCTGGGCAGCCTGTGTCGCGTAAAGCCCGGTCGTCTGCGGCCCGTCGCTGACGACCGCAGTCGCCGGGCTGGTCGGCCCTTCGTCTACGACGGCCGCCTGGGTCGCCCCCACCACGTCCGGGCGCAGCAGCAGGCGGGGGTCGGTGGTGGTCACGTCGATGGCGTAGCCGTCGCTGTCGCGGGCGATGGCCGGCAGCCGCTGGCCGAGCGCGGCCGTGCCGCTCAGCGTCCAGGACACGCTCTCGTCGCCGCGGGTGAACAGCATGAGCGTGCTGACCACGGGGCCTAGCCGGCCACCCGTGTCGGTTACCCTCGGCACCGTCACCAGGAACCACTGCGGGTAGGTAGCCAGCGCGGGAACGTAGAACGTGGGCTTTCCGTACCGGTATCTCGGGACCGGGATACCCGCCGAGGCCAGGGCCATGTACTGGCCCTTGACCTGAGCCCACTGCGCGGCCGAGGCGAGCAAGAGCGCCTGCGTCTCGCGGCCCGTGGCCGCATCGCTGGCCGCAAGGTAGGAGCTGTAGACGGCCTCCGCCGCGGTCAGGGAAACGGTGTGGCTGGCGTGGGCGATCGCGGCTGCGGGTGGGTCGGGGGCGCAGCCCTGGACGGCCAGCAGGGTAACCGCAGCTAGCGCTACTGACCCGATCGCGGTACCAGCCCAGGTCCGTCGCCTTCGGTGTGTCACGGTAAGGCAGAATACCGGGTTTGGGCCCCCGGTTTCGCGCGCTGGGCCAGGATGCGGGCTCGCAGGCGCCGCTCGCGTAGGCTAACCGGCATGGCAGGTACCGATCCCGCTGATGAGATCGCGGCACTGACCTCGAAGCTCGACAGCATAGAGGCGGTGCTCGATCCTGGCGAGATGCAAAGGGAAGCGGCCGATTTGCGCGAACAGGCCGCCGATCCCGGGCTGTGGGCGGACCAGGATCGTGCGCAGAAGGTGCACCGGCGGCTTTCTTACCTGGAAGCGGAGCTAAACAGGCTGGCCGGCCTGCGTCAGCGCCTGGATGACACCCAGGTGCTGTTCGACTTGGCCGAGCGCGAGAACGACGAGCCCACCCGCGGCGAGGCGGTGCGCGAACTCGCCGCGCTCCGCACCGAGATCGACCAGCTCGAGGTGCGTACGCTGCTGAGCGGCGAATACGACGCCAGGGAAGCGCTGATCTCGATCAACGCGCAGGCGGGCGGCGCGGACGCCGCCGACTTCGCGGAGAACCTGTTGCGGATGTACTTGCGCTGGGCGGAGCGGCACAAGTACCCGACCGAGGTGTACGACACCTCATACGCGGAAGAGGCGGGCATCAAGTCCACCACGTTCGCGGTGAACGCGCCGTACGCCTACGGAACGCTGCGCGGCGAGCACGGCACGCACCGGATGGTCCGTATCTCCAAGTACGACAATCAGGGACGCAGGCAGACCTCGTTCGCCGGCGTCGACGTGACGCCGGTGGTGGAGCAGACCGATCATATCGACATCAACGAGGACGAGATCAGGGTGGACGTGTTCCGCTCCAGCGGCCCGGGCGGCCAGGGCGTGAACACCACGGACTCGGCGGTCCGCATCACCCACCTGCCCACCGGGATCGTGGTCTCCTGCCAGAACGAGCGCAGCCAGATCCAGAACCGCGCGTCGGCCATGGCGGTCCTGCAGTCCAAGCTGCTTGAGCGGCGCCGGCAGGAGGAGGCCGAGCAGATGGCCGCGCTGCGCGGCGACGGCGGCCGCGCCTGGGGCACCCAGATCCGCAATTACGTCCTCTACCCGTACCAGAACGTCAAGGACGTGCGGACGGGGATGGAGATGGGGAACGCCGTGGCGGTGCTGGACGGGGAGATCGATGAGTTCCTCGACGCCGAGATCCGCTGGATGCGCCAGAACGGCCGGTAGACGTCGGTCAGCCTGCTTACCTGGTGAGGTGCATGGCCAGCAGGAGCAGGACGCTCAGCACCAAGATGGCAGCGATGATCAGCTGCGGGCTTGCGCTTGAGTGATGGTGCACGTGGTCCCGAGAGGCCCGGCACGCCGGACACCGGCCCTCCACCACCGGCCCGGCGCATTGCGCGCAGATCAGGTGTTCGCAGCTCATCGGAACCCCTTCCGCCTGGCCCGCGTCCCGGCACTTGCCGCGATGTAAGGCCTTAGCTGCCAGTTTCCCTCTAGACTGTTCCCTGGCCAAACCAGGTTACCCGCAAGTTGCCGAGGTTGGCGGCAGCAGCCACGGTCCTTGTCCACCTACATAGCTTGTGATGGTCCCGTGATCAACTTCGATAACGTCACCAAGGTCTACGCGAATCAGAGCCGCCCCGCGCTGGAGAACGTCAACATCGAGGTCGCCAAGGGGGAGTTCGTCTTCCTCGTCGGCCCGTCAGGGTCGGGAAAGTCGACCTTCCTCCGGCTGGTCCTGAAGGAGGAGCGGCCTTCGGACGGCAGGATCCACGTGGCCGGCCGGGATCTCGCGCGTCTCACTAACTGGAAGGTGCCGTATTTGCGGCGGCGCATCGGCTGCGTATTCCAGGATTTCCGGCTGTTGCCCAACAAGAGCGTCTACCAGAATGTCGCGTTCGCTCTTGAGGTCATCGGCAAGCACAGGCGCTTCATCCACAAGGTCGTCCCCGAAGTGATCGACCTGGTCGGTCTTGAGGGCAAGCACGACCGGATGCCCGACGAGCTATCCGGCGGCGAGCAGCAGCGGGTCGCGATGGCCCGCGCGTTTGTCAACCGGCCGATGATCCTGCTCGCCGACGAGCCGACGGGGAACATCGACCCGGCCACCTCGATCGGCATCATGAAGGTGCTTGACCGGATTAACCGGACGGGGACGACCGTCGTGATGGCCACGCATGACGCGGCCATCGTCGACTCGATGCGCAAGCGGGTCGTCGAGCTGGAGTACGGCAAGGTTGTCCGAGACCAGTCACGCGGGGTGTACGGCCAGGCATACTGACCTGTTATCGCCGCCCCCCTACCACAAGCCGCGGGCCGCCGCCCTTTACCACAGCAACGGGCCGACCCGTAAAACCTAGGACTATCAAGGGATCAGCCAGCATGCGTTCACAGTTCGTCTTGCAGGAGATCTGGATCGGGCTGCGCCGTAATCTCACCATGACGATGGCGCTCATCGTGGTCGTGGCGATCAGCTTGTCCCTGCTCGGTACGGGCCTGCTGTTCGTCAAGCAGGTGGACAGGACGAGAACTTACTGGCAGGGCAAGGTCGAGCTGTCGGTCTACCTGTGCATCAAGACGAGCCCACAGCCGCAGTGCCAGCAGAACGGGCCCGCCACCGATGCCGAGCGGGCGCAGTTGCAAAAGCAGCTCACGTCCATGCCGCAGGTCGAGAACGTCTACTACGTGAGCCAGTCGCAGGCGTACTCAGAGTTCAGGCAGTACTTCTCCAACGAGCCCGCTCTCGTCCAGGACACTCAGGAGGGCGACATTCCCGACTCGTTCGAGGTGAAGCTGAAGAACCCTGAGGCCGACTACAACATCGTGGCCAGCGCGGTCACCGGTGCAACCGGGGTGGAAACCGTGGTCGACGAGATGACCATCCTGGACAAGTTCTACCGGCTGCTCGACGGCGCCAGGAACGCCGTGATCATCATCGCCCTGATCCTGATCGTGGCCGCCATCTTGCTGGTGGCCAACACGATCAGGCTGTCCGCCTTCAACCGGCGCAGGGAAACCGCCATCATGCGGCTAGTCGGCGCGTCGAACTTCTACATCCAGCTGCCGTTCCTGCTCGAGGGGGCGAT
>JBAUAY010000433.1:0-5018 GCA_049676235.1 Streptosporangiaceae bacterium | reverse complement strand
CCGGGGGTCGCTCCCCCGTCTCGATCTTGCTGATTACGTCGTGTGAGACGGTGGCCTTGGCGGCCAGGTCCTTCTGGGACAGGCCCGCCCGGGTCCGGTAGAAGCGCAACTCCGCGCCGAACACGCCCGCGGGCGTCCCGGCTCGGTCGGCATCGTTCGGCATCCTCTCGGGGAGGGCAGGGCCGGGCCGGCGATCAGTGGGCATCCGGGCCGATCCGGTTTCCAACGGTAGCCCTCGCGAACGGTGATCCTGGTGGGCGGCGCTGGCCAGGCCGTTGCCCATTGCCGTGCGGACCCGCTCGTGGACCAAGCAATCGGCGTGCGCATAAGGTACCCTGGTACCACCTTTTTGGTAGAAAGGTAGATCGTGAGCCTTAACATCAAGAGCGCCGAGACATACCAGCTAGTCCAGGAACTCGCTGCGCTGACCGGTGAAACGCAGACAAGGGCGGTGACAGTCGCGGTTCGTGAACGCCTCGAGAGGGTGCGGCATCTGCATGAAGTTGGGCTGGCTGACCGACTGCTGGCCATCGGCAGGGACACCGCACCCCGGCTTCATGAACCGTTCCGTACCGCAGACCATGGCGACCTGCTCTACGACGAGCGGGGGCTTCCCGCGTGATCATCGACACATCCGCGCTCATCGCAATCCTTCGTGCCGAAGATGGCGCCAGTGAAATGGCTCTTGCCATCGAGAGAGCACCGACCCGCAGGATCTCCGCCGCCAACTACCTGGAGAGCGCAGTCGTCATCGACGCGAGCCGCGACCCCATTGCCAGCCGGCGCTTCGATGAGCTAGTCGATGTCGCGGAACTGCGTGTCGAACCGGTGACACACGACCAGGCTCGTATCGCCCGGGACGCCTATCGCGATTTTGGGAAGGGCAGCGGTCACAAGGCCTGCCTGAACTTCGGAGACTGCTTCGCGTATGCCCTGGCGAAGTCCACCGGAGAAGCGCTGCTGTTCAAAGGAAACGACTTCAGCCATACCGACGTCACGCCCGCACTGCCCGCTGCGGCGGGCTGAGCGCTTCACTCCTGGCGGCGGAACGGCGCCTCGTCCCGCCCCACTGCTGAAGCGTTCGTCTCTTCGTCGACGAGTGCCGCAGCCTCGGTGAGCGCGGCCGTGCGGGACCGGGCCACGAGGTCGCCATTGAGCCTGCTCTGCCCGATGCACCACTGCGTCCACTCCGGCAGCAGGCGGAGCGCAGCATTGGCGTAGCCGGGGATGTAGCCGTCACGGATTAGGCGCGCCGCCATCTCGATCCGGCGCGGCCCATACCCACCGCGGTGGCCAGATGAGTGGCGTCGGCGGCTCGTCGGCCTGCGCGACTGCCCGCTCGGCCGATGAGAATCGCCTGACTCCGGCTGCATCTTTCGGCTGAATCCTGCAGGTGAATGAGGGCCCGGGGCTATGTTGATCCGCATGCGGCACACAGGCGTTTTGCCTTGCCGCGAGCCACGCTCGCGGCAAGCATCAGTGCCTGGGCGACAGCACCGGAACCGGGCGGCATTGGTGAAAGGATCCTGCGCGGCCATCGGATCCGCCGCGTTGCTGGTTCTGTCAGCCTGCTCACCTGCCAATCCTCCCGCTGCGCCGGCCGCGACGTCCGCGACGGCGCCGGTGGCCGGTTCGATCAGCGCCCGAGCCGTCTCCACCGGAGTGCCCGGGCCGAACTCCTCAACGACGGCGGCCCCAGTGACCATCGCCGTCGTCGGTGACACGATGCTGGGGAACACGCCAGATCTCCCTCCTGACCCGGCAGCGTACTTCGATGCGGTCAAATCGACCCTCGACCGGAACGCCCAGATTGTCTTCGGCAATCTCGAAGGCACGCTTACGACCGCGACGACCAGCAAGTGCGGTGTCCAGGTAGGCCCGTCCGAGAGCTGTTTCGCGTTCCGGGATCCGCCCGGTTACGTGCGCTACCTCAAGCAGGCCGGATTCACCGTCCTCAACGACGCCAATAACCACTCCTTTGACTTCGGTGCCACCGGTCAGGCCCAGACCGTTGCGGCGATCCATGCGGCAGGCTTGGCCCAGACCGGATTGCCGGGCGAGATAACCATGGTCAGGGCGCACGGGATCAAGGTCGCGTTCCTGGCGTTCGCGCCCTACGACTACGACGCCAACCTCCTCGACCTACCCGCGGCGCGGGTACTCATCAAACGGGCGGTCCGGGAGGCGAACATCGTCGTCGTGTATATGCACACGGGGGCGGAAGGCCCCGATGCCGATCACGTGACGGGCCACGAGGAGTATTACCTCGGCGAGGACCGCGGTAATGCCGAGGCGTTCGCGCACATGGCGATCGACGCCGGCGCCAGCCTGGTGATCGCAAGCGGCCCGCACGTGCTCAGGGGCATGCAGTTCTACAAGCGCCACCTCATCGCCTACAGCGTTGGAAATTTCGCCAGCTACGGCGACTTCTCCACCGAGGGCGACCTCGACATGAGCGTGATCCTCCACGTGACGCTGTCACCGGCCGGCCGGTTCGAACATGCCAGCATTTACCCCATCCAGTTCACCGAAGAGGGCCGGCCCGTGCCGGGCGGCGGGGCCATCGCCTTCGCCGCCAGGCTGGCCGCGGAGGACTTCGGTTCGAGCGCGGCGCGCATCCTGCCATCTGGTGTCATCACACCGCCCTGATCACAGGAGCAAGCCGGCCGGCTGCATGACCTTCCGCGCCCTGGGATGAGACTTGATCCGGTGTCCGGACCGCCAGGTCACCACGACCTCACGGTTTCAACTACCGCGTCCCGTCACATTTCGGGAGGCGCCCAGGGGCGGCTCAGCTGGCATTGCCTGCTTCGAGGATCTCGCGCGTGCGCCGGGCGACCGCGTTCAGGTCCTCTTCGCGCCGGCCGGCAAACGCGCGGTAGGCCAGGTGGGTAAGACCGATGTGCAGCTCATAGCAGCGTAGGCGTTCGCCGAAGAAGGGAACATCGAGGCCGGTGGCGTCATAGTGCCCGCGCATCACGGACCCGAAGTCCATCGCGGCCAGGCCTGCATGCCATGGGGCCCAGAAGGTGAACCAGGCGACTTCGTAGAGAAAGTCGCCGTAGGCCGAGCATCCCCAGTCAAAGACCGCCACCAGCCGGGAACCGTCACCGGCCACGAGCACGTTGCGGTTCAGCAGGTCGATATGCAGCACGTGGCGGATCTCCGGACAGGTATCCAGCAACACCGCGAAGGCCCGTTCACCAGCGACGAAGGTCTCATCGAGGCCGGCCGACCCGGCGAGCACCGCTCGCCAGCCGGCCACCCGCCGGCCAGGCCGGTCCACCAGCCCTTCCAGGAGCCATTCCCGCCAGCTCATCGTGACGGCCGGGCCGCCAGCGGCAGACCGAACCTGACTCGCAGCAGGCACCCGGAGATGCCGCAGGTGGTCAAGCCCGCGCACGAGGGCCGGAAGTAGCCGGCGCCACCGTGGCTCATCCAGGTTTTCCAGGAACAGCCCGAAGTGGCGCTCGGAGATCGCGTAGGCCCCGCCCAGCGCGCTGCCCACCTCCAGCACCCTGGGCACAGGCAGGTCCGGTCCGGCGAACGCCATCGCCTCCCGGTCCTTGGCGAAGTCCTCGCCATACCGCCCGAACCGGGCGACTAGGTCACACCCGTCAAGCCGGAACGCAAATGCCCGAGACCAGTCGCCCCCGCCAAGGTCGGAGATGTCGCGTGCCCTGCCCTGGTACCGCTCATCAAGGAACCCGGCCGCGTGCCCGAGCCGGACACGCCCGCCCGCCACGTCACCACCCCACGGGCCGGTACTGCCCGCCACGGTGACGGAACCGCACTGGTACCACGCACTCAGCCATCCGCACGAGCACAAGACTCTGGCAGCGGCCGCCGGCAGCGCAAGCCCATTTCCCTCCCAGACCCTCCCCGCCTCAGCAGTCCGAGCGTCGTTCGGCCTCAATATTGTCAGCCGGCGGGACGGTGGCGGCGCTACGGTCTCGGGCCGGAGCGGAGGGGGCGGCCTGACCGGTTACTCCGGGTGGCGGTCGGCCAGGCCGGACCAGGGCGCGGTGGCTTCCCTCGCGCCGACGTTGGCGGCTAGGTGACCGAGCAGGGTGCTGAGCGTCGCCAGGTCTGCGTCGACGAGGCCTGCTCGGAGCTTGGCGTCGAAGGCGATCGCGGTGTCCCGCAGGCGCACGAACGCCGCTTCGCCTGCTTCGGTCAGCGCGACCACCTGGACTCGCCGGTTGGCGGCGTCGCGGGTCCTGGTCACCAGCCCGCGGGCGTCCATGGCGTTCAGGTGGTGCGTCAGCGTGGCCTCGCGCACTCCTACCGCCTCGGCGAGTTCCCGCTGGTTGGCGGGCTTGCGGATCTTCAGATTGAGCAGGATCAGCCAGATCGGCAGGGTGCCGCCTGCTTCGCCGAGAGCCTCGTCGAACGCGCGCTCCACGGCGCGGGCCGCCTGGGCCAGGCGGAGCCCGATCGGGAGGGGAAACGGTGCCTGCACGTCAGCCAGCATATCACGAAACATCGACATCTAAGGGATTGACATCTAACTCTTAGATATCTAATCTTTGACCTAGCGACGGCCGTGCTCGGGACGCCGCGGCAAAGCGAGAAGGGACTTGCGTCATGAGCAAACCCATGGTTGAGGCCCACGGCCTGCGGAAGGCCTTCGGCGAGGTGCAGGCGCTGGACGGGCTGAGCCTGGCGGTGCCCGCCGGATCCGTGCTTGGGCTGCTCGGGCCGAACGGGTCGGGCAAGACCACCACCGTGTCCATCCTGACCACCTCGCTGCGTCCCGACGCCGGCCGCGCGACCGTCGGCGGGCTGGACGTGGTGACAGAGGCGGCGCAGGTACGCCGCGTTATCGGCCTGGCGGGCCAGTTCGCGGCCGTGGATTCCAACTTGACCGGACGGGAGAACCTCAGGCTGATCGGGCGGCTGTCGCGAGCGGGCCGCAATCAAGCCCGGGTCCGCGCCGACGAGTTGCTTGACAACTTCGGGCTGAACGCGGCGGCCGGCCGGCTTGTACGCGGCTACTCGGGCGGGATGCGGCGCCG
>JBAUAY010000432.1:0-4141 GCA_049676235.1 Streptosporangiaceae bacterium | reverse complement strand
GCCGTCGGCGATGTACAGCATGGAGGCCTCAGGCGTACTGGCGCGCTACCCCTACATTTGTGCGGCGCCGAACCTCGACGCGGCCGGCTTCCTGATCGCCTCCAGGCTGCGCCTGACCGGTTGCCGGACACAGACCGTGTTCTTCGACGGTCAGTGGACGATGTATATGGTCCAGGCCACCTTGTGGTCGCCAGGCGGGCCGGTTGCCCTGCGCCTGGTGCATACCCTGGCGCCCTTCCCGGCTTCCTGGCGGGAGTGGCAGACGGCGCTGGCCGACGTCGGCCAGTCCGTGCGCGCCAGCGGCGACAGCCGCATGCTGATGGTCGGGGACTTCAACGCCACCTGGGGCAACAAGGGGTTCGCCGCCCTGCTGCACGACGGGCTGACCGACGGGGCCGCGGCGCGGGGAAAGGCGATCGACATGACATGGCCGAACGGCGCCATTGTGCCGCCCTTGGTCCGCATCGATCACGTGCTGACCGGAGCGCACCTGGCCGTCACCCAGATCGCGGCCAAGCCAGGGTTCGGCAGCGATCACCGTTATCTGGTCGCCAGCGTCGCAGTCCAGACCTGAGCTTAGCGACGAGCGGGATGACTGGGATACCTACTGCGACGCGCTGGTTATGGGTAGCCGTGCCTGGTACTCGCAGTCCCAGGAAAACGGGTCGACTGGCTGATGGCCTGGCCAGGCGGCAGGCTGTAGACATGACGGCAATACTCATTACCGGAGCGAACAAGGGCCTTGGCTTCGAGACCGCCCGGCGGCTCATCGAGGCCGGCCACACCGTCTACGTCGGCAGTCGGGACGCCGAGCGGGGACGCCGGGCCGCCTCGCAGCTGGGGGCGCGGATGGTGCAGCTCGACGTGACCGACGACGCGTCCGTTGCGGCCGCCGCGAAGGCCATCGAGGCCGACGGCGGCCTGGACGTCCTGATCAACAACGCGGGCATCGAAGCGCGCAAGCCGGACGGGGGCGTGTCCACCGCCGCCGAGGTGACCGGCGACATGATGCGGGAGGTGTTCGAGACGAACGTGTTTGGGGTGGTTCGGGTCACGCATGCGTTCCTGCCGCTGCTTTTGCGGTCTCCCGCTCCGGTCATCGTCAACGTGAGTAGCGGGCTGGGCTCTATGGCGCGGATGACGACGCCGGGGTCGCCGTCGGCCGCGTATCCGGGGGTCGCCTATCCGGCGTCGAAGGCCGCGGTGAACATGATCACCTTGCGGTACGCGAAGGCGTTCCCGGGGTTGCGGATCAACGCGGTGGAACCCGGGTTCACCGCGACGGACCTGAACATGTTCCAGGGCACGCAGACCGTCGAGCAAGGCGCCGAGATCATCGTCCGCATGGCGCAGGTGGATCCCGACGGGCCGACCGGAGGCTACTTCGACGCCTCAGGCGCCATCCCCTGGTAGGCCGTGGTTCAAGGTCAGCGCGGGGCCTGGAACGGCTCGATGAGCTGGCCGACCATGAGCCGCAGGGGCGGCGCTGCCGGGTCGCCCTGCTCGACGGGGACCGGGCGGCCGTCCAGGCCGGTGCGACCGACGCGGCTGGCGCGCGAGGGGAACCTGGCCCGGCCGGCCAGGACGTCCCAGATCGTCAGCACGACGCCGAGGTTCGCGTCCTGGATGTCCGTCGCGTGGTGCAGCCGGTGGTACGAGGGGCTCACCAGCACCCGGCCGAGCGGGCCGAAGGTCCAGCGGAGGTTGGCGTGCTGCAGGGTGCCGACGCAGACGTAGGCCGTGATGAGTACCGGGTCGATCGGGCGTCCGGGCATCAGGACGACGACCGGGATGGACGCCAGCAGGAACCCGGTGGTGTGCATGAGAGGATGCGCGCGGAACGAGGTCAGCACGCTCAGCTCCTCCTGGCTGTGGTGCAGGGCATGGAAGCGCCACAGCGCATCGAACCGGTGGTCGGCGTAATGGGCCAGCCAGTTCGCGGCGTCCATGGCCACGATCGTGAGCGGGACGAGCAGCCAGCCAGGCCAGTTCTGGGCCGGCCTCAGCTCGATCCACTGCGCGTGCCCGCCGATCAGGGTCGCCGCCCCGACGCTGAGCAGCGTCATCAGCGGGATCACCACGATGGCGTGCAAGGCCAGGAAGCACGCGTCCTGGACGTGGCCGCGGGCCAGGATCGGACGGGGTTCGGCCGGCCAGACCCGCTCGCAGATCCCGGTCACGACGACCAGCCCCACCAGGAGCGGAGCGGCCAGCTCGGCCCAGCCTGCCGACAGCACGGTCCCGAGGCTGCCCTGCCTGAGCAGGGCGGTGACGGCAACCCACAGCAGGGAGACCGTGACCCCGGCCAGGACGAACGAGGCAGGGCTCAGACGCCGCGTCAGGCGTGCTGGGACCTCGATCTGCCGAACGGCCACCCGGACCTCCCTCCACTCATCCCTGCCCACCAACACGGACCGACAGCGTAACTGGTTCACTAGCCAGGCCGCGGGGCCCTGGCGTCGTCCCCACCCGCAACTGACATACGATCCGATGCCCCGTAGGGCTTGACGAAGCCTGCCGGCGCGTGAGAAGAGAGTTCCGTGACAGGGATCCATTGACAAGCGCCGAGCTGGCTCGCATTCTTCACGCGACCGATCTGTTCGGTTCGGTTCCAGCCGAGGAACTTGAGGCCGTTGCCGCGGCTTCCCGGCTGCGGGTGTTCCGCCGCGGTCAGGTGGTATGTACGGCCGGCCAGCCGGGCGACACCGTAATCGTGGTCGTCTCCGGCCGGCTGAAGGTCGTGGTCCGTTCGGCCGAGGGCGGTGAACTGACCCTGACGGTCGTCCAGCCCGGCGGCGTGTTCGGCGAGCTGGCCGCCGTCGATGGCGGTCCCCGGTCCGCCGACGCGGAAACCCTGGAGGAATCCCGCCTGCTCCTCATCCCGCGCGAGCTGGTCCAGGACCTGTGCGCCCGCGTGCCAGCCGTGTCCCTGGCCGTGGCCAAGTCCCTCGCGGCCACCCTGCGGCGGCTCACCGAAGGAGCCTCGGACCTGGTGTTCTTGGACCTGCCGCGCCGAGTGGCGAAGGTGCTGCTCAGCCAGCCCCGTGACGAGCACGGGGTCATCCAGCTGAAGATGAGCCAGGAGCAGCTCGCGCATCAGGCCGCGGGTACCCGGCAGAGCGTCAACGCCGCGCTGCGCGGCTTCGAGCGACGCGGCTGGATCGAGATATACGACCGGGCCGTAACGGTCAAGCAGGCGGCGGCGCTCAGCCAGTTCGCCGAAATCTAGGTGTCAGCTAGCGGACAGGGCCGCTGTCGGCCGGCTGACTGACGTCCACCTCGCGATCCGGCAGGTTTACCACAGCCGGTCATTCTCGACCGGCAACCGGATGGGCTGACCCTCACCGCTCCGGCTCTTCGCGGCCGGCACCGTAAGGCGCCAGCCCGGAAAGCGAGGGAATCATGCACGGACAGCACGATCAGCAGGAACCCCGGCCGGTGGGCCGGGCCTTGCAGCAGAACCACTCCCGGGCCGTGGCGCGGGCACTGGCCAACAACCACTCCCGGGCCGTGGCCCGCGGGGTCGAGCTCAACCACTCCCGGGCCGTAGCGGCCGCTGGCTGCGCCGGGTCAGGACAGTAAGGTGACGGCTCCCTCGCCTGGCCGACTCGGTCGCAGAGCGACGACGGACCCGCTGAGCCTGCGGGACCAGGCGCTGGCCGCGCTGGACGAGGGAGACCCGGCGGCGGCGCTGGCCATCGCCGAACAGGGGCGAGCCGCCCTGGAGCAGGCGGGGTTGCGCGGAGGGGACGCAGCCGCCCTGCTGGTGGCGCTCGCCGAGATCGAGGAGGCCCTGGGCCGCTTCGATGAGGCCAGGGTCACGATCGCCGCCGCGATCGTGACCCTGGAGGGCGGGGACGACGACTTGATCCTGTGGTGCCAGGCCCAGGAGCGACAGGCCGGCCTGGAGCGGATGGCGGGTGACGTCGACGCGGCCGCGGCCCGGCTGCGGATGGTGCTGGACCGGGCCGCCGCGGCGCTGGGAGAGGCGTCGCGGACCGTGGTGT
The DNA here is from genome assembly GCA_049676235.1 of Streptosporangiaceae bacterium. Taxonomy (GTDB): domain Bacteria; phylum Actinomycetota; class Actinomycetes; order Streptosporangiales; family Streptosporangiaceae; genus Palsa-504. The sequence goes on along the minus strand of JBAUAY010000432.1, from coordinate 134 downwards.
CCGCGGCTAACGCCCTGGGCGTGGTGTACAAGCACGCGTCGGACCTCGACGCCGCGGAGGCCGTCTACTGGCAGGCGATGGCCGCGGCCCGCCGCGTGGCCGACCCGGACTTGCTGCTGGAGGCCGGGTTGCTG
>JBAUAY010000431.1:0-4247 GCA_049676235.1 Streptosporangiaceae bacterium | reverse complement strand
GCGTAGCCAAGCGGCATGCCCGCTGGCGTAAGCCAACCGAGCCCGAAATCGCCGCGGCTGCGACCGAGCTCCGCGAGGTGGCGGGCACCCGGGCGGATCTGCTGGCCGAGGTGGCGGGCATCTTGCTCGGCGCCGGCGAGGGGAGACTCGATGAGCCGGGAGCGAGGGCCGCGGCCCAGCTGTGCATCGCCGCAGGTGCCGGCGAGAGCATGATCCCGCAGTGGATCGAGGAGGGACGACGCCGGGCCGAGCTCCGGCGGCATCCCCCTACAGCCAGGTCGTACACCACCGCGGCCCTGAACGCGTCCGGTAGATGTGAGACTGGGGGTTCTTCCGGGGTCGCGGCGACCGTCGGCCACGCCCAGGCGCTCGCGCTGCGCTGGCCATCGTGGCGTGCCCAGGCCGCTCCGAGAGGTGATCACCGCCTCCGCCTGTCCCAGCATGGCCGCCCGTGCGTCCGGATCCTCTCCGGCGTCGCCGGTGAAAGAGATTCCCCCGAACGGTTCCAGGACCTCAGCCAGTCGGTGGTGCAACCCACGCGGGTCGTGAAACCTGACCAGGGCGCCGCACATGCATTCGCGCTGCGTGGTCGTCCCGTCGACTTGCCGTGCAGGGTGGTGCGCCCTGCCGCGGTTGCATTCTCGCCTCGCGTACCGGCGACCCCGGCCAAGACTGGTGCTCCGCACGGCCGGCCTCGGGCGCGCAAACGTCACTCCAGTATGCGAAGTAGTTCCGCTACGTTGATGAGCACCGCCACGTCGCCGTTGCTGTGCCGCTCGCGCGCGGTCGGTGTCAATCCGAGGAAGAAGCGCCGCGCGACGGTGTTGTCCGCCTGGATCTCGGCGCGGAACCGTTCGATTCCCGCGCTTCGAGCCCTCTCTGCGAGGGGTCGCAGGAGCTGGCGCGCGAGGCCGCGATGTTGCCATTCGTCGGCCACCAGGATCGCAACCTCGGCGATGGCGGGGTTCAGGTCGTCGCGCGCGAACCGGGCCACGCCGGCGATGCCGCGGTCATCCACGGCAGTGATGGCTTCCCGCTGGCCGTCGACGAGGTCGAGCAGGAGGTCCAGGGTCTTGTCCGTGAGCACGGTGACCGATCCGTGAAACCGGAAGATGGCACTTCCGGCCGAGACCCGGTTCGGGAAGTTCGCGAGGGCCGGGCGGTCGGCCGGCGTCAACGGACGGATCAGCGGGCCTGCGCCAGTCATGGGCTACTCCTCGGCAGTCATGCCACCGTGCACCGGATAGTACCGTCTTGCTCGTCTTATCGGGTGTGTTGATCTCTCCTGCGACCGGGACTCCGGCACAACAGATTATGCTCTTGAGCTTCCGCTAATGAGTGCGTGCCGAGAACCTTGTCCATGTCATGCGACCAGGTGATATTCGTTTATCAGGCCGCTGGCGCGAGCCTGTCTTTGGACGCGGTACCGCGCAAGATCGGCGGGTTCGGGTAGCGGTTTCCGCGGCGCGGCGCCGTCCAGGGAGCGGTGTGGCCGATGCTGATTGTGGTGGGCCTCGTAGCTTTCCAGGACTCGCCGCAGGTGGGCCGGGTTCCAGATGAGGGTGCGGTCCAGGAGCTCGCGGCGGCATCCGCCGATCCAGCGTTCGGCGGTCGCGTTGATGCGGGGGCGTCTGGATGTTGCAGAGCACGGTCCGGATCCCGGCGTCGGCTAGGACGGCGTCGAACGCGTCGGTGAAGTTGGATCCGCGGTCGCGGGTCATGAACTTGAACCGGTCAGCCTGCTCGCCGAGGTCCATGAGGAAGTTGCGGGCCTGCTGGGCGGTCCACTGCCCGGTGGGATTCAGGGTGGCCCCGAGGATGCGGACGCGCCGGGTCGCGTGCTCGATCACGGCCAGGACGTAGGCCTGGGTGCCGCCGGGCAAGTCGACCGTGAAGAAGTCGCACGCCAGGATCGCCTCGGTTTGGGAGTGCAGGAACTGCGACCAGCTCGGCCCGCTCTGCCGGGCGGGGTCGATTCCACTGGCCTTGAGGATCTCCCATACAGTCGATGCCGCGATGCTGACGCCCAGGCCAGCCAGCTCGCCGTGAATCCTGCGGTACCCCCAGTGGGGATTCTCGCGAGCCAGCCGCCGGACCAGGGCCTGGATGTTCCGTCGGGTCGCCGGCCGGCCGGTCCTGGCCTGCGCGGACCTGGCGGCCCAAGCGGCGGGGGACGATGTCCCGGTGCCAGCGCAGGATGGTGTCCGGGGTAACCAGCAGCCGCAGGCCCCGGCGCCGCGCTTTGGGTATCACGGCGAGCAAGGCCGCAAGCAGAGCGCGGTCTGCCCAGTTCAGCCGCGCGCGGCATTGCCGCCGTTGCAGGACGGCGAGCTGATGGCGCAGGACCAAGATCTCCGCGGTCCTCCACGCTCCTCACGCTGGGACAGGCGCAGCCACGCTGCGACCCGCGTGATCAGGAGGAACACGAACCGCAGGCACATAATCGGTGATCATCACGGTTGGACCGCCGAGAGAGCAACCTTGCTGCTCAGGGCCGTGGACAACATTCTCGGCACGCACAGCTTTCATTAGCCACGCTCGCCGCGCTGCCGTGGCCTCTTCGTCCCGAACCCGAAGACCTCTGAACCACCGAAAGTTATGTTGAGCTCAGTACAGCCCGCGATCCTGCTGACCCCCCGCTGACCCCGACTCACAAACACCATGACCAGGAGGGCAATCGCGCGTTCACATAATCCCCAGCTCCACATAATCGGGGAATGTTGAGCTCAACATTTCCCCGGCTGGGCTACCGCCGCATTCACGGCGAGCTGGCCGGGCTCGGGTACAAGCTCGCCGCCGACGGGCTGATGGCAACACCGGAACCGCGCTCCAGGCCGACTCATCCGCAGGAATTGACAATTGCTCGCCACCCGCGCTCCTCTGCACCGACGTAGACCTCACCTCAAGATCGCGATTCCCTGCAGGAGTCGAGCGACCCTATAGACGGTCGGCAATCTCCGGGAGTGCGACTGCCCTCAGCGGGCTGCCCGCCGCGCCGGCCAGGGGAAGGGGGAAGCCGGCAAACGAGAAGCGATGGTCTGGGATTTTCTCAATGCCGACGAGGTTCTCGATGACGGCAATGACGTCTGTCGGTTCAAGGCCGAGCGCAGCGGGGCGCAGGAGGTTGGTGTGCACCGACGCCCGTGCGGCGGTGTCGGCGGACTCGATCGTGACGTAGTCGATGCCGATGGTCTTAATGGACAGCACGGCGTTCGTCATAAGCGACGACATGCGCGCGCGCTTCGCGCCGGTTCACACTCGGCTTCCCGATGGCGGCGTCATGGCCCTCGACTATGTGCTGCCGCAAGAGCCCGAGATCTACATGGCGGGTCAGGCGCTTTATTCGACCGTCCCGGACTACATCAAGTTCATCCGGATGTGGCTAAACGACGGCCGGTCGGCCGATGGCGCCCAGATCCTCCGGCCAGAAACCGTCGAGGTCGCCTCGCGCGGCGGCCTCGGCCCGCTCAAGGTCCACCCGCTTCCCGGCGTCGACCGCTTCATGAACCTCGACATCGACTTCTTTCCCGGCACCCGCACGTCGTGGGCCTTCGCCGGGATGGTCAACGACGAAAGGCTGCCGACCGGCCGCCCGGCTGGCTCGCTATCGTGGGTAGGCCTCGCCAACAGCTACTACTGGATCGACCGGTGCAACGGGATCGGCGGCTTCTGGGCATCGAACACGCTGCCCCTCGGCGACCCGACCTCGCTCGACGCGTACCTGTCCTTCGAGACAACGGTCTACCAAAAGCTCCTGCCGACGTTGAAGTAACTGGCACACTGGCTGGCTGCGCTTAGCCCGCTCTCGCTCTGGGACCGCTGGGAGCCCGGCAGCCTGGTCACCCGCCTGCGGGAGGTGTGTTGCGTACTCGTCGCAGGGAATCTGGCAGGGAGATCACCGCGTTATGCGCCGCCGCCCTTGAGACTCCTTGCCCCGGCTGGGACCGATGCTGATCAGCGGACCGCGCCGAAGCGAAACGCGCTGGTCAAAGGCCACAGTCAAACACGGGGTCAAGTCGGCCTAGTGTCCCGGTCCTGAGATGCGTGCGCAGTAGCGGCAGATGCGGTCGATGATCTGGTCGGCGGTCTTGGTCCACCTGAAGGGCCGGGCGCTGGCGTTCCAGATCTTGATCCACTCTTCCAGCGCGGTGGCGAGCTCGTCGAGGGAGCAGAACACCCCGCGGTCCAGGCAGCGGCGCTGCAGTTCGGCGAACCACCGCTCGACCTGGCTGATCCACGAGGAATAC
>JBAUAY010000430.1:0-10594 GCA_049676235.1 Streptosporangiaceae bacterium | reverse complement strand
TCCGCGAGGTGGGCGAACTGGCTCGGCGGCTGCAGGCGCCGGTCGTCTCCTTCCGCGGCGGGCGCGGCATCGTCGACGATGACGACCCGTACGGCTTCACCTGCGCCGCGGGCTTCCGGCGCTGGGCTGACACCGATGTCCTGCTCGGTATCGGCTCGCGGCTCGAGCTGGCCTGGCTCCGCTGGCCGGGTCGGCCCGCGGGTCAGCACAGCGTGCGGACGGTCCTGATCGACATCGACCCGGTGCAGGCGGTCCGCCTCGAGCCCGAGGTAACCATCGTGGCGGACGCGCGGGAGGCGGCTGCCGCGCTGGCTGCGGAGCTAGGACAGCGCGCGGGGACAGCGCCCGATCGCAGCGCGGAGTTCCGGGCCACCAAGGAGCAGACGGCCAGCGAGTTCCGCGACGTCGGCGCCGACCTGGACTACCTGGCGGCCATCCGGGCCGCGCTGCCCGCCGACGGCTTCTTCGTGGAAGAGATCTGCCAGGCCGGATTCGCCTCGTACTTCGGGTTCCCGGTGCACGCGCCGCGCCAGTTCATCACCTGCGGCTATCAGGGCACTCTCGGGTTCGGCTTCCCCACCTCACTCGGCGTGAAAGCCGCGTTCCCGGAAAGGGCCGTCGTGTCCATCTCTGGCGACGGTGGGTTCATGTTCGGCATTGCTGAACTGGCCACCGCGGTGCAGCACGATCTCGGCGTGGTGGCTGTCGTGTTCAACAACAACGCCTTCGGCAACGTGCTGCTTGACCAGCAGCGCCTCTACGAGGGCCGGGAGGTGGGCGCGCGGCTGCACAACCCCGATTTCGCCGCGGCCGCCGAGGCGTTCGGGGCGGCTGGCTACAGCGTCCGCACCCCGGAGGCACTGGAGGCCACGCTGACCAAGGCTCTCGCGGACGGCCGGCCAGCGGTGATCGAAGTGAAGACCACGATCGGCGAGGCAGCGGCAACGCCCTGGAAGTACCTGATGCCGGGACGGAAGTAAACGCTCTAACGCCAGCCGGGGCGGGAAGCCGCCAGTGGCGACGGGTCCCCAACGCTCGGGCGTGACGCGCAGCAGCGACTTGCCCTGGCGCACCATGGCCTGCCGGTATTCCTCCCAGTCCGGATGCTCGCCGGAGATCGACCGGAAGTACTCCACCAGCGCCTCCACCGCCTCGGGCAGGTCGAGTACCTCGGCGGTGCCGTCGACCTGCACCCAGGGCCCGCCGAAGTCGTCGGACAGCACCACCACGCTGACCTGCCGGTTACGCCGCGCGTTGCGGGTCTTGGCGCGTTCCGGGTAGGTCGCGATCACGATCCTGCCCTCGGCATCGACGCCGCAGGTGACCGGCGACGCCTGCGGCCGCCCGTCGGCCCGCGCTGTGATCACGATCGCGTGGTGCCGTGCGGAAACGAAGTCGATCAGCTCATCTCGGCTAACTGCGGTGTTGACCGCGATCTGTGGGCTCACGGCACCACGGTAGCAACGGGAATCATCTTGACCAGCAGGAGATACGAGCAAAGTATGGACGGTATGTCCGAGCTGCCAACGTGGGCACGCGATGCACTTGCCGGGATCTACGATCCCTGCTGCCGGGAGAAGGGCATTTCGGTCCTGGACATGGGCCTGGTGCGTTCGGTCCAGGTCGAGGACGGGGTGGCCAAGGTCGAGTTGCTGCTGACGTCGGGCTGGTGCCCGTTCGCGGCCAGCGTGCTGACCGAGGTGAAGGACCGGATTCTGGGCCAGCCCGGGATCAGCGACGCTGACGTGTCGATCGTCTGGGACGAGGCCTGGACGACGGACCGCCTGTCCCCCAGGGCGCGGGACATCCTGCGCTTCCTGCCGCCGCCGGCCGCCGTGGCCGACCGGGATTCCTACATCCGCGCCCACCTGCCCGCAAAGGAGTAGCGATGATCGACGATGCTTTCGTCTTCGACTGCGTGGCGCACGTCTTCAACTTCGACCCGAAGAACGCGTTCGGCAACGCAGGCCTGATGTTCGACAACCACCTGTACGCGTTCCACAACGCCCTCACTCCCGACGACCAGCCCAAGCTGCCTGCCGAGGAGTTCTTGCGGCAGTGGACGCCGTCGGACATCCGCAAGATGGTGTACGAGGAGTCAGACACCGACATGCTGGTGGCGATGCCGCTGCCGCTGACCGACCTGTTCCGCGACGGCCTGTCGCCGTGGGAATCCTGCGCCGACCTGGCCAGCCGCGACCCGGACCGGACCATCTTCTGGGGGTCGGTCAACCCGCTCGAGGGACGCAAGGCGCTGGATGAGATGGAGCGTCAGGTCGGGGAGTTCGGCGCGCGGGCGTTCAAGTTCTACAACGTCCGCTACGACTACGGAAAGCCGTACCCGTGGCGGATGGACGACCCGAACATCGCCTTCCCCATCTTCGAGAAGGCGCGAGAACTCGGCGTGAACCTGATCGGCGTGCACAAGGGCGTCCCGCTCGGCCCGCAGCCGATCGAGCACACCCAGACCTGGGACATGGACGGGGCGGCCGCCAACTTCCCCGACATCAACTTCGTCATCTTCCACGTCGGGCTGCCGTTCCTCGACGAGACCTGCTGGCAGCTGATCAGGTACCCGAACCTGTACGCGTCGATTGCGGCGACGATCAACTTCCTGGTCCGGGCACCGCGGATGTTCGCGGAGATCCTGGGCAAGCTGCTCTTCTGGTGCGGGGAAGACAAGATCATCTACGGCTCGGAGGCGCCGCTGTTCCACCCGCAGTGGGCGCTGCGCGCGTTCATGGACTTCCAGATCCCCGAGGACCTCTGCGCTGGCTACGGCTACCCGCAGCTCACGGACCAGGCCAAGCGCAAGATCCTCGGCGAGAACCTGCTCCGCCTGCACGGCCTGGATGTGGCCGAGGCGAGGGCGAGGTTCGGCACCAGGAGCTAGCCGAACGCGCCCGGGGAAACGATTCCCTCAGGCACCCGGACCACGGGAGACGGCCCATGTCGACCACTATGACCACCGGCGAGGGTGCGTCCTTTCTAGCCAAGGCGCACGTGGCAGTGCTGGGTGTGGCCGATGCCGATGGTCGCGGCCCGCTGCTGACGCCGATCTGGTATCACTACCAGCCCGGCGGCGAGGTCACGATCCTGACCGAGCGCGACAGCCGCAAGGCCCGGCTGATCCGCCGCGCGGGGCGGTTCAGTCTCTGCGCTCAGCAGGACCAGCCTCCCTACATGTACGTCACGGTCGAGGGCCCGGTCACCGGGATCGGCGAATCGGTGACCATGGCCGAGCGCCGCACGCTGGCGCGCAGGTACCTGGGCCCCGAGCAGGGAGACCGCTACGTCGAGTCCACGGCAGCGGTCACCCCGGACATCATCGCCTTTCACATGCGGCCCGAACGGTGGCTGACCGTTGACCAGGGGAGGAAATAGGCGACTCGAGATCCGCCGGGGATCGCCTCAGCCGCCAGCCAGCCCGGGGGGCAGCAGCTCCGCCGGGAAGTCCTGGTAGGCAACGGGAACCAGCCAGCGGCGGATCGCGGCCGTGCCCACCGAGGTGGAGGCCGGCGCCGTAGTGGCCGGCCACGGGCCGCCGTGGTGCTGCGCGGCGACCACGGCGACGCCGGTCGGCCAGCCGTTGCAGACGACCCGGCCCGCGACGCGCTCGAGCACCGCGATGACCTGGCGGGCTAGCTCGACGTCCTCGGCGGAACCGGTGTCGAGCTGCGCGGTCCCGACCAGGTTGCCCGCCAGCGCGCCGAGGACCGGCAGCAGGTCCTCGACCGACGGGTACGTGATCACCAGGCCGGCGGGGCCGAAGCGCTCGCGGGATAGGACCGCGATGTCGGCGGCGAACTCCTTCAGCGTGACCTGGAAGACCCGTGGCGTGGCGCCCCACGGCCCCGACCCGGGCTGGCCGGCGGCGAGTTCGGTGACGCCGGGATGCCCGGCGGCCTCGGCCACCGCGTCCTGGTAGCCCGCGAAGATCCGGCCGGTCAGCATCGGGCCGCCGGCCGAAGCGCCGGCCGCCTCGGCGATCGCGGACAGCAGGCCCACGTCCTCAGGGACGAACAGCAGGCCGGGGTTGGTGCAGAACTGGCCGGCGCCAAGCGTCAGCGACCCGGTGTATCCGGTGGCGATCGCGGCCGGGCGGGAGAACGCGGCGCCGGGCAGCACAACGCACGGGTTGACCGAGCCGAGCTCGCCGTAGAAAGGGATCGGGACCGGACGCTCGGCGGCGATCTTGGCCAGCGTCAGGCCACCGCCCGTCGACCCGGTGAACCCGGCTGCGGCCACAGCCGGATGCTGGAGCAGCCGCAGCCCGGCCTGGACCCCGTGGACCAGGCCGAACGTCCCGGCGGGCGCCCCGACGGACGCCAGCGCTCCGGCGACGATCTCGGCGGTCACGTCCGAGGTGACCGGGTGCCCCTCGTGCGCCTTTACCACCACCGGGCAGCCCGCGGCCAGCGCCGAGGCGGTGTCGCCGCCGACCACCGAGAACGCGAACGGGAAGTTGGACGCCGCGAACACGGCCACCGGGCCGACCGGCCGGTTGATCCGCCGCAGGTCAGGGACGACACCCTGGGCCGGGGTGACGACCGCGTCGACGTATCCACCGTCCCGGAGCACCGCCGCGAACAGCCGCAGTTGCCCGGTGGTGCGGGCCACCTCGCCGGTGAGCCGCTCGCCGCCGAGCGCGGTCTCGGTGTCGGCGATCGCCGCGATCTCGCCCGCGCGAGCGTCGAGCGCGTCGGCCACGGCCTCGAGCGCTTCTGCCCGCCGCGGGAAGGCGGACCAGGCCGGGAACGCGGCCACCGCGGCGGCCACGGTCGCGTCGAGGCCGGCGTCGGTCGTCTCGGGCACCGGCTCCCCGACAGGCTCTCCGGTTCGCGGGTCAAACCCCTGAATCATCAGCGCTCCTGAGGTGAGGAAATTACTTCGGGTCGGGATCGGGGTTGCGGCCGCGCCTGGCCAGGAAGCCGAAATCGCACCCCTCGTTGGCCTGGGTGATGTGCTCGGTGTACAGGACGCCGTAGCCGCGTTCGAACTTCGGCGGCGGGGGCTGCCATTGTTCGGAGCGGGTCACCCACTCCCGTTCGGAAATATCAAGAGAAAGCAGCCGGGCTGCTACGTCCAGGGTGATGAGATCCCCGGTCTGGACGAGAGCCAGCGGGCCGCCGATGAACGCTTCAGGCGCCACGTGCAGCACGCAGGCACCGTAGCTGGTGCCGCTCATCCGGGCGTCGGAGATCCGCACCATGTCCCGCACGCCCTGGGCCAGCAGGTAGTCGGGAATGGGCAGCATGCCGTACTCGGGCATGCCGGGACCGCCCTTCGGGCCCGCGTTGCGCAGCACCAGGACCGAGTCGGGCGTGATGTTCAGCGCCGGGTCGTTGATCCGTTCCTGCAGCTCAGAGTAGGAGTCGAAGACAACCGCAGGTCCGGTGTGCTTGACCAGCCGCGGCTCAGCGGCGATGTGCTTGATGACCGCGCCGTCCGGGGCCAGGTTGCCGCGCAGTACCGCCACCCCGCCCTCGGCGGCCAGCGCGGTATCGGGCGTGCGGATGACGTCCTCGTTGTAGACCGGTACCTCGGTAATATTTTGGCCGAACGGGGCGCCGGTGACAGTTATCCGGTCCAGGTGCAGCGCCCCGGGAACCTTCGCCAGCTGGCCGAGCAACGCCAGCAGGCCGCCGGCGTAGTAGAAGTCCTCCATCAGGAACGTCCCGCTGGGCTTGACGTTCGCCAGCCACGGCACGCGGCGGGAGATCGCGTCGAAGTCGTCCAGCGTCAGCTCGATCCCGGCGCGGCCGGCCATCGCGATCAGGTGGATGAACGCGTTGGTGGAGCCGCCGAGCGCGAGCACGGTGGCCACCGCGTCCTCGAACGCCTCGCGGGTGAGGATCTGGTCCGGGGTGAGGTCCTCCCAGACCATGCCGACGATGCGCCGGCCGCTGGCCGCCGCCATCCGGTAGTGCGCGGAATCGACCGCGGGGATCGACGCCATCCCGGGCAGGGTCATGCCGAGCGCCTCGGCGGCGGAGGTCATCGTCGAGGCGGTGCCCATCGTCATGCAGTGTCCCGGTGACCGGGCGATGCCGCACTCGAGCTCGGCCAGCTCGCACTCGCCGACCAGCCCGGCCCGCGCGTCGTCCCAGAACTTCCACACGTCGGTGCCGCTGCCCACCGGCTGGCCGCGGAAGTTGCCGCGCAGCATCGGGCCCGCGGTCACGTAGATGGCCGGGATGTTGGCGCTGGCCGCGCCCATCAGCAGGGCGGGCGTGGTCTTGTCGCAGCCGCCCATCAGCACCGCGCCGTCGGCCGGGTAGGAGCGCAGCAGTTCCTCGGTCTCCATCGCGAGCAGGTTCCGGTACATCATCGGGGTCGGCTTCTGGAACGTCTCGCTGAGGGTGGCCACGGGCATCTCGACCGGGAAACCGCCGGCTTCCAGGACACCGCGCTTGACCTGCTCGGCCCGCTGGCGCAGGTGCATGTGGCAAGGGTTCAGCTCGGACCAGGTGTTCAAGATGGCGATGAGCGGCTTGCCGAGGTGCTCCTCGGGCTCCACGCCCAGCTGCCGCATCCTGGACCGGTGACCGAACGCCCGCAGCCCGGCGGTGCGCTCGCCGCCGAACCAGCGGAAGCTACGCAGATCTTCCGGCTTCTTCACGCCAGGTCCCATTCCCGCAGGATGCCACGGATCTCGTTCTTTATGTTCTCCGGCAGCGGACGGCTCGGCGGGCGGACATCCGCGCGGCACAGACCCAGCTGGGCCATGGCCTCCTTGACTACGCTCACGTTGTCGGCCGAGGAGTCGGCCAGGCGCAGTTCCTCGAACCGGCGCACCGACTCCCAGATCTTCATCGCGGCGCCGAAGTCGTTCGCGCGCAGCGCGTCGAGCATGGCCAGAGCCAGGGCGGGGGTGACGTTGGCCAGGCCCGAGGTGAAGGCGTGCGCGCCGCACGCCCAGTACGCGGGCGCGGTCAGCTCGGCCGCGCCCGCCAGCCAGGTGAAGCGGTCGATCCCCGCGTCCCTGGCCACGGCGGCGAACTTGGTGGCGTCGCGGACGCCGTACTTGATGCCGACGATGTTCGGCGCCCGGTCCGCGAGTTCGGCGATGTGCGCGCCGGTGATGCGCTCTGTCCGCAGGTACAGGACGACGCCGAGGTCGGGGACCGCATGGGCGATGGCGGCGTGGTAGTCGACCCATCCTTGCGGGGAAACGTAGGGGTGTACCGGCTGGTGGATCATGATCATGCGGGCGCCCTGGTCCTGGGCGTGCCGGGCCGCCTCCACGGCGGTGGCGATGTCGTGGCCGACTCCGGCCAGCAGTTCGGCTCGCCCGCGGCTGGCCTGGGCCGCCGTCTCGATCGCCTGCCTGGCCTCGGCGGGGCTGAGCGCGTAGAACTCGCCGGTGTTGCCGTTCGGGGTGATGACCGTGATCCCGCCGTCGATCAGGCGGCCGGTCAGCGCCGCGTAGGCGTCCCAGTCGGGATTTCCGTCGGCCGACAGCGGCGTGACGGGGACGACGACCACCGTGCCGAGGGCGTGCCGCAGGGCTTGCGCGTCTGCCGGGGTAAGGCTCATCTGTGACTCTCCTGCGCTGGTTCCGGGAAATTTCGTGCGACGAAAGAGGTGATGTGGCCACGCAGCAGGGCGGCGGCGCGCTGGGCGTCACCGTCTTCCGCGGCCTGGAGCACGGCCCGGTGTTCGGCCGCCTCGTGCTCCCAGCTCGGGTGAGCGAGCCAGTCCGGTTCGTTCCGCCAGGCCGCCACGCTAACCAGGGCCGTCTGATCGCGAAGATCATCGAGCATCCTGATCAGCAGCGGGTTGCCGCAGCCCGCGTAGAGCTCGCGGTGGAAGGCACGGTTAGCCAGGCTGCGTTCGGCCTGGTCGCGGGCGCTGTCGGCGCGAGCCAGGGCTTGATGAGCGGACCGCCAGTCGTGCCCGCCGACGACCGCGCGGGCGAGCGCCTCGGGCTCGAGCAGCAGGCGGGCGTCGTACACGTGCCTGGCCTGCTCGCCGTCGACGACGCGGACGGCCGCGCCCTTGTACGGGTTCATGGTCACCAGGCCCGCGCCGGCCAGGGTCTTGAGCGCCTCGCGCACCGGGGTCTTGGACACGCCGAGCACGTCGGCCAGATCGGTCTCGACCAGAGCTTGCCCGGGCCTGAGCTCGCCCGCCAGGATCGCGTGCTTGATCGCCTCGAGCACCGCGACCGTCCGGGACGGAAGCGCGCCCGCCGCCCCCGTCAGGAACGCCGGACCGGCAGCCGCGGAGGCTTCAGGCGTGGAGAGGTTTGGAGTAGACATCATGTATCGCATCTCATATATGACCTGTTGTGGACAATACGCCGGGCAGGGCCCAGGTGTCAACCGAGCGGGCTCCTGCTCGAGACACCAACGCTGACCGCAGCCGACCCACTGATCACACAGGCACAGCCAGCACACTCTCCGCTGGTCCCCAGGAGGGCGTTTACATCATCGTGGGTTGTTATCCGTGCTATCACACGGTTTCAGCCCACGATGACGCGAGACGCCCGGGGGACGGTGATGGGATGGGGGCATGAAGACGTTCACGCTGATGCCGCGGGGGGCGTTCTCACTCGCGGCCAGCATTAAGTTCCTCGAAGGGTTCACGCCCGCGGCGTACACCGGGTCAGCGGACGCCGTGCTCGAGCTCGCGTTCGCGGTGGAGGGCAGCTGGCGTACTGTCGGCGTCCGGGTACGCCAGGATCCGGCGGGCGTGACGGCCGAAATCGTCAGCCCGGAGGCGCCGTCGCGCGGCCTGGTGGCGGAGGTGCGCCCGCAGGTCGAGCGAATCCTCTCGCTCGACGTGGACGGCTCCGGGTTTTCCGCGGTGGGCGAGCGCGACCCGGTGGTCGGCGAGGTCCAGCGGCGGTATCCGGGCCTGCGCCCGGTGGGGTTCTGGTCCCCCTACGAGGCCGCGGCCTGGACCGTCATCGGGCACCGCATCCGCATCACGCAGGCCGCGGCGGTCAAGGCCCGGATGGCGAAAGAGCTCGGCGAGCCGGTCAGCTTCGGCGGCCGGGTGGTGTACGCCTTCCCGTCCCCGGAGCGGCTGGCCAAGCTCGGCATGTTCCCCGGGCTGGCCGGACGCAAGCCGGAATGGCTCCGGTCGCTGGCGCACGCCGCCCTGGACGGCCAGCTCGACGCCGCCCGGCTGCGGGCCATGCCGCACGAGGAGGCGATGGCCGACCTGAAAAAGCTGCCCGGCATCGGGGACTTCTCCGCCGGGCTGATCCTGCTGCGCGGCGCCGGTGATCCCGACGCCGTTCCCGGCCAGGAGCCGCGACTGGCCCGCGCGGTCGCCCTGGCCTACGGGCTGCCCGGGCCGGCCACGCCCGAGCAGCTGCTCCAGATCAGCGAGAACTGGAAGCCGTACCGCACCTGGGTCACGCTGCTCATGCGGGTGCAGCTGGAATACGAGACCGGCGAGATCACCGGCAGGCATCCTCACGCCCGGATGGGTTAAGGTGGGGTTAGCACGTGGTTGCGTCTAGGGTTCCGTCGGCTGTCCGCCAGGTAACACGGACAATCAGGGCGGCCGGGCCTGGACCGAGCGACGCCGAGACCCGGCGGACCGGCTAACAGCCGGGGCCGGGGTACACCTGACGGGATAGAAGCCCTGAGGGCTCCATTTCAGCACGCCTGAGGAGCCCCGTTGGACCCGTCGACCACCCTCCCGCTGACCGTCACCCTTGCGGTGCTCGCCGCCGCCGTCACGCATGCCACCTGGAACGCCATCGCGCACGGCATCAAGGACCAGACGCTGGCCTTCGCGCTGATCGGCGCGGGCGGCATCCTGATCGCGATCCCGCTCATCATCGTGACCGCCACGCCCGGGGCGGCCTGCTGGCCGTACCTGCTCGGGTCGGTCGCGATTCACGTCTTCTACAACCTGCTGCTGATGCGGTGTTACCGGCTGGGCGAATTCGGCCAGGTCTACCCGCTGGCCCGGGGCACCTCCCCGCTGGTGGTGACGATCCTGGCGGCCATCTTCGTACATGAGCACCTCGCCCTGGCGCAGGTCTCCGGGGTGGTCGTCGTCTCGGCCGGGCTGGCCGTCCTGGTGCTGGCCGGCCGCCGGCCCAGCCGCGCGGCGTTCCTGGCCGCCGTCGGCACCGGCCTGACCATCGCCGCCTACACCACGGTGGACGGCGTGGGCGTGCGGCTGTCGGCCAGCCCGGTCGGTTACATCGGCTGGCTGATGCTGCTCGAGAGCCTCGGCGTGCCGATGTTCGCGCTGGTCCGGCGGCGCGGCGTCCTGCTGAAGCAACCGCGCCGGATCCTGCTGGCCGGCCTGGCGGCCGGGGCGCTGAGCGTGCTCGCTTACGGCCTGGTGCTCTGGGCGCAGACCCGGGGCGCGCTGGCCCCGATCGCCGCGCTCCGCGAGACCAGCGTCATCTTCGGCGCCATCATCGGCACGCTGGTCTTCCGCGAGCCGTTCGGCCGGACCCGTGTCGCGGCGACCGTTCTCGTCGTGGCGGGCATCGTCCTGCTGAACTTCGGCTAGTGGCCGGAAAACGCTGGTATGCGGGCTGCTTCCCGGGTTCGTTCGGTACAAATCTGAGCCCGCTTGATCCGCTACCGGACCCCGGACCTGGGGGTGGCCCGCGGCG
>JBAUAY010000429.1:0-4186 GCA_049676235.1 Streptosporangiaceae bacterium | reverse complement strand
CCTGATAGAGCGTCGGCGGAGCGGCTGGGCAGCCTGTTCCAAGCGGCACGGTCCGCCATGTAACCGACCCGTAGCCAGGTGCGGCGCGGATCGCGGGGAGCCCATCTACGAACGCCGGGCCATAAGGGTGTGCGGAATGCCCAGATCAGCCCGATCGATATCCCGGCGCGGTGTTTGTCACGACCTGGGATCGCATGGTGTCGGCGGACCGTTGTTAACGTCTGGCGCCTGGAGCCGTAGACCCAAACGGGTAAGGCTCATAGAAGTCCGTATCGACTCCCGCGATCGAGCCGACACGCCGACACGCCGACGAGGCGGAAATACGTGTAATAACCGTGCTTGACCCGTAGTTTCTGGGCATGCTCATTAATCATGACCCGCCACGACATGAGGCGCTGCTCGCGTCGACAGCCTCGCTTAGCCAGCATGAGAGCCGACCACTCCAGCGTCGGCATGTAACGAATATGCACAAAGGGCTCCCGGCTAATGACCTGCCTGCCGTCCCGCCCAGGACGTGGAGCGAAGACGACACTCCTGTGTACTGGCAGACCGTACAGGCAATGGCTTCAGGCGGGCGGCGACGGGGCGGCTAATGCCCGGATCTGCCACATGAGGGTTATAGCACAAATCTTGGCCAATGGACGTAAAGGTCACTCAACGCGGCGCCGACATAGTGATCTCCGTTTGAGGGTCGATCCATGCCTCGATCGAGTTCCACTACCGGCCGGTACAGTCAGGTGCGCTACAGCCTCATATGCAATGTCGGGCTTCCTCGCCATCCCGGTCGTCACGGTTAGACATGACGCCATTGTCTGCTCGCGTTCCCGCCGGGCGTAGTAGCCGCTGCGCTTACGCGGCCCGCGGTCCTTCGAATCGGCACGCGCGCTGGTCACCGACCGCAACGGCGAGAGCCAGCTAGGGGCCGCTTGGCCCCAGCTTGAGGTCGTGGCGAACGACGCCGTGGGCTTTTACAACACCGACCTCCAGGCATGCACCCAGCGCGGCTGCTGGCCTGGGTGGCCCTGGAGGATCTGCTTCGCCAGTCCGACTTCGTCTCGCTGCACGCAAACCTTACCCCGCAGATCCGATGCCCGAGCTACAACGGATCTCGCCTCGGAAGCTGATCTATCCTGCGACCGCTTGGCGTCCGGGGATGGGCTGCCCGTCAGGCCGACCGGACAGCGGTGTTCATTGAGTGGGAAACAGGGGCGTCGGCTATGCCCGGACGGGCTTAGCGTGGGACGACCGGTGGGACCCGCGGCGCGCGAGCGCGGGACGGGTCGTCCTGCTCGAGTGTCTATCTTGGAGCGCGTTGATGTCCCAGCAGCCCCCAGATCCGACCCGTTGGCTGGCCGACCTGATGCAGGCGGAGCACACCGTGTTGTGGCCGGCCGGTGACCCCTTCGATACCTCCAGGGCGCTCGCCGCCGCGGCAACATCGTGGACGAAGGCGGTCGCGGACTATACCGCCTGGCAGCTCAGCACGCTGCAGCAAATGGCAGCCCCCTGGACGGCGGCCATGCCGGGAGCCGGTGCCGCGGCCGCCCCGGCCGGCCCGGTGAAGGACAAGCGGTTCGCCGGGGAGGCGTGGAGCAAGGATCCGCGCTTTGACGCGTTGGCCAGGACGTACCTCGCGCAAACCGGGCAGGTGCGCAGGGCACTGCAGGCCGCACCTTTGGATGAGCGCAGCAAGGCGCAGTGGGGATTCGCGCTGCGCCAGCTGACTGATGCGCTGAGCCCGGCGAACATGCTGGTCACGAACCCCGAAGCGCTACAGCTCGCGGTGGAAACCGGTGGCGCCAGCTTGGCCGAGGGCCTGCGTTTGTTCACCGAAGACCTGGCGCGGGGCCGGATCGCGATGACCGACGAAACGGCCTTCGAGGTGGGCCGCAACATCTGCACGACGCCGGGCAGCGTGATCTTCCAGAACGAGCTGATTCAGCTGATCCAGTACGCCGCGGCGGCCGATAGCGTGCACGAGCGGCCGCTCGTCATCGTGCCACCCTGCATTAACAAGTACTACATTCTCGACCTTCAGCCGCAGAACTCGTTCGTCGCGCATGCGGTAGCGCAGGGCCACACGGTCTTCCTCGTTTCCTGGCGCAACGCCGGTCCCGGGCAGGCCAAGCTGAGCTGGGACGACTACATCGAGCATGGCGTACTGCGTGCCATCGATGTGGCGCGGCGTATCACCAAGGCCGGCACGGTGAACACGCTTGGTTTCTGCGTCGGTGGCACGTTGCTGGCAAGCGCCCTAGCGGTGCAAGCGGCTCGCGGTGAACACCCAGCCGCCAGCATGACGTTGCTGACCACGATGCTGGACTTCACTGATACCGGCGAGATCGGCCTGCTGGTCAGCGAACAGGCGGTCGCCGCGCGCGAAGCGGCGATCGGCCAGGGTGGCCTGCTCAAGGGACGCGAGCTGGCGCAGGTGTTCGCCTCATTGCGCGCGAACGACCTGATCTGGCCGTACGTCGTCAAGGGCTACTTGGAGGGCAAGGCTCCGCCCGCTTTCGATCTGCTCTACTGGAACAGCGACGACACCAATCTGCCAGGACCGATGTTCTGCTGGTACCTCCGCAACACCTACCTGGCGAACAAGCTGCGGGAACCCGGCGGCACGGTGCAATGCGGCGAGCCGGTCGACCTCGGCGCGATCGAAGTCCCGGCCTTTATCTACGCTTCCAACCAGGACCATATCGTGCCGTGGAAGACGGCCTACGCCAGTACGCAACTGCTGCGGGGCGGCACCTCGTTCGTGCTCGGGGCCAGCGGCCACATCGCTGGCGTGATCAACCCGCCGGCCAAGAACAAGCGCAACTACTGGACCCTGGCCCGGACCGCGGCACCAGATGCCGCCGGTGGCCAGGCGCGGCTCGCCGCCGACCCGGACAGCTGGTTCGACGCCGCCGAAAGCGTCCCCGGCAGCTGGTGGCCCACCTGGATCGACTGGCTCGCACCCCACAGCGGGCCGCAGGTACCCGCCCGCAAGAAGCTAGGCAACGCCGAGTTGCCGCCGATCGAGGAGGCCCCCGGCAGCTACGTCAAGGAGAAGGCCCCCTGAGCGGCGGACAAAAGCGTCACAGTCTCTAGCGTTGCCCGATCCGGGCATCGGCGCACAGACGGTGGCCGACAGAAGAGACGGATCTTACAAACGAGGGATCAGGCAGGACCAATCGCCGTCTGGACCATTGATCGGTGTGATGCCAGCATGAGGACATGCATTCCACCATGCGAGATGCGGCCGCTCGGTCGGTGCTGGAGCGAGCCTTCAGGATCCTCGGCGCCTACAGACCGGCCGACCGAGAGCTGACCCTTGCGGAAATGACCCGCCGCACAGGAATCCCGAAGCCGACGGTACACCGCCTGGCCGGCGAACTGCTCACGCTGGGTCTCCTGGAAGGCGAGCGTGGTGTTTACCGGCTCGGGATGCGGATGTTCGAGCTCGGTCAGCTCGTTCCCATGCAGCGGGATCTCCGGGAGGAGGCGTTGCCCTTCATGCAGGATCTTTTCGAGGCGACACACGAGACAGTCCATCTGGCCGTGCTCGACGGCACCGAGGTCCTTTACATCGAGAAGATCTCCGGGCATCGGCGCGTGGCGGCGGGCTCGCGGATCGGAGGGCGGCTCCCCGCCCACTGCACCGCCGTCGGCAAGGCCATCATCGCGGTTTCGCCCCCCGGTGTGCTCGACGCTGTCCTCGCGGCAGGCCTCACCCGGCGGACCGCCTTCACCGTCACCGTCCCGAGCGTCCTCAAGAAGCAGTTGGCCCGAGCGGTCCGCGCCGGCGTTGCTTATGAACGGGAGGAGTCCGGCCTCGGCGTGACCTGTGTGGCGTCACCAATTTTCAGGTTCGGTGAGCAGGTCGTGGCGGCGATTTCGGTAACCGGACCGGTTACCCGCCTCGACCCAGAACGCAACGCACCGACGGTCCGGCTGGCCGCCCTTGCGCTGAGCCGCCGACTCGGACGCCCGTCGGCAGCTCCCGCCGCCGGGTCCGGGCGAGGCATCCTCGCCAGGTGATCAGCATCCCTGGCCTCTGGCCCGGGCACCATGCCCGGTCAGCGGGACGGCGGGACAGCGGGGTGCTCGTCGAAGAAGCGGATGAACTCGGCGCTGGCGTCCGGCCCGCGGGAGTCAGTGTAGGAGCCGTGCGGGATGCCACCGAACCAGGCATGCCCGCCCT
>JBAUAY010000428.1:0-3881 GCA_049676235.1 Streptosporangiaceae bacterium | reverse complement strand
CAGCAGGACCGCGGCCGAGACGGCCAGGGCGACCGCGGCCAGGCCGCCGATGGCCATCACGCTGGCCGCCCGCACCAGCCGCTCCTTCTGACCCTGGCGGACCACCAGCCGGTGGTAGGCGACCGGCCCGACCAGCAGCGCGGTCGCCACCGCGGCCAGCACCAGGCTGGCCAGGTACAGGTCCCGCTGGCCCGCGCCCAGCCGGGCGAACCGGGTGGTAAACGGCAGCGAGAGCAAGAACCCGAACAGGACCTGCACGCCCAGGCCCGCGACCCGCAGTTCCTGGAGGAGCTCGCCGAGGTTGCGGTCGGCGCGCTCCGCGCCCGACTCCTGCCGCGGATCAGGGGGCGCCCCGGTTCCGGGCCCACCGCTTGGTCCCATGACACGGCTAGCTACCCGCCGGTAAGCGGGTGAAACTGGCTGCGTGGCGCGGCCGCGCTGGCTGGCACACGGTCCGGGCTGTCCGTATCGGCTCCTTCTGGCGCGGATGCGGAACGCCTCATAAGTCACGCGTCAGCCGGGGAGATCCTCCGAGCGCTTCGCGGCGAGATGGCCTTGCAGCAGGCCGGTGGACTGGCCGACCTCGATAAGGTATCCGTCCGGGTCCCGCAGGTAGCAGCGGATCTCCGCTCCGCGGTCGATCGGCGGCGTCACGAACTCTGCCCCCTTCGCCCTCCACTCCTCGTAGCAGGCCTGGATGTCAGCGACCCGCAAGTTCAGGAAGATCGAGGTGGTGTCGCCGGGCTGGTAGTCGACCACCGAGATGCCCGGCTTGTCGGGGGTCGGCGGCCCGCCGGGATTCATGATGATCCACGAGTTGGACAGCCTGACAGTGCACGGGTTCTCCTCCAGGATGACGGTGCCGCCCAGGACGCGCGAGTAGAAGTCCCGCGATCGCGCGACCTTGCTGACGGTGATGAACAACGCCACCAGAATGCCCTCGGCGGGCGCAGGGAAGCTGGCGAAATCGTTGCCGGGCTGAGATTCTGTCATGGTTACTCCTCTTCGGCGGCATTGGCGGACAGCGGCTTACCCGAGCGGCGGTTCTAGTCATCAACTCTTCCCCCGATGTGGTCGGCGCAGACGTCCCCGCACCGAGCGCCCACCACCGAAGTGGCACGCCGCAGTGCAGGGATGCCTAGATGATCATGTTTTACTCGTGGCATACTTGCGGGCGCCCGGGCCACTGCTGAGCCGATGGGATCATGATGCCTGCCCGATTCCAGCTCGTCATCGACTGCAAGGACCCCGAGCTGCTTGCCCGCTTCTGGGCGGCTGCCCTGGGATACGTGCTTGAACCGCCCCCCGAAGGGTTCGCTGCCTGGGACGACTGGCGGCGCGACATCGGGCTTCCCGACAGCGAGCTGGGAATCGGCGCGGACAGCATCATCGATCCCCGTGGTCACGGTCCCCGCATCTGGTTCCATGTGATGCCGGACGCCAAGGTGGTCAAGAACCGCCTCCACCTCGACATCCACGCCAGCACCGACGGCCCGTACGCGAGCAGCATCCGGGACATTCCGCTCGAGGTCCGCACGCAGCGAGTCGACGCCGAGGCCAGGCGGCTGACGGATCTCGGGGCCACGTTCACCGGAGTCCTGAGTGCCGACGGCCTCGATCACTACGCGGTGGGGATGAAGGACCCCGAGGGAAACGAGTTCGACATCAACTGATGCCTTCGCCCGCATCGGGATTGCTGCTAGCCGCCCTTCTCGGTCAGGTCGGTGCGCCGCCGAATCCGATCTCGTTACCATCCGGGTCTCGGAAGATGCTCCCACACCGCTTCGGTGTCGTTGGGCAGAAAAGACGGCGGCGCGCCGAGAAGTTGTCCGTACCAGGCTGCCGCCGCGGTCGCTGGGGTGGACGGGGACCGGCTGTCGTGCAGTACCGGGCGGGTTGGGGAAGACTGCGCTGCTTCCTCGCTATTTCCGGCGCACCAGAACGACGAGCCATACCGCCACCGCGATGGCCACTACGAGGATGCCCACAGCAAGCCCCTGAGGAATTTGTGTGATGTGGACGCCGCGCATGGCCGGAGCCTAGTTGAGCGCCGGCAACCGCACCAGGCTCGGGAGCGTTTTCTGAAGGACCTGGATTCCCGGAGTCGCTCAACGCCATCCTCTGCGCCCTAACCTGATGCGCCCCTCTCACTATGGGCTACGCCGCTACCTGTCGC
Organism: Streptosporangiaceae bacterium; assembly: GCA_049676235.1. GTDB lineage: Bacteria > Actinomycetota > Actinomycetes > Streptosporangiales > Streptosporangiaceae > Palsa-504. Next base: position 1,705 of record JBAUAY010000428.1, on the reverse strand, counting down.
TTCGCCTGCATCTTCCGCTGACGTCACGATCGTTCGCCGGGTACTAGGCCGCCTGGTCCAGCGGCGTAGCCAGAGCAGGCCGAAAACGGGAAGGACGAGCGGGACGAAACCGTAGCCGCTGCCATAGCCAGACCACACCGTGGCGTCGGGGAAGGTGGCCGGGTCGGCGAGGCTCCAGGTGCCGACCGCCAGCACGCCGGCGAGTTCGACCGAGCAGGAGAGGACGGCGATCCGGCGTGCTGTCGGGCTGCCGACGGTGAGGGTGACCGTGGCGAGGATATAGACCACGGCGGCGAAGGCCGACAGCAAGTAGGCGACCGGGGCGTGGTCGAACTTCGTCGCGATCTGCACCCCGGCCCGTGCGGAGGCGGCGAGCGCAAAGAGCGCGTAGATGGCGACCAGCAGCCGGCCCGGGCCTGTCCTGGTCGAGCCCGGCTGCGATGCCGTGGGCTCGGGCGGTGCCGTGGGTTCAGACATGGATGACCGGCCAGATCTGATGCAGCCGGACCATCAGCACGGCCGCGACGAGCCCGGCTACGGCGATGACCGCGGGGCCCCACCGGGATCGCTCCATCAGGCCCCAGAACGCGGCGGCCAGCGGGACGAGCGGCGCCGCGATCAGGTATCCGATGAGCGTAGCCAGCCCGGCCGGGCGTTCACCGCCGGCGAGTTTGGCCACGATGATGCCGACCTGGACAAGCAGCAGGATCTCAAGGACGCCAACTGCGGCGAGCAGGGGGACGTTCATTCGCCGGTTTAGGGCGGTCATCAGCAGCGCGTACCCGGCCAGCGCGAGACCGGCGACGATGATCGTCGTGGGAACGGCGCCGTTCACGCTTGACATGTTACTACGTTTCGTAGTAAATGGCGCTGGGCCGCGCAGTGAGGCCCTGGACCGGGCTTCCGCCTCGCGCTGTTCCCGGTTCTTGGCCGCGCTGGCCAGCGATACCGCCCGGGCCGCGGCACCGGCCGCCGCGAGCGCCGGGAAGTTCCAAGCCCATCTCACCGCCTAGGTCCAGATCTCAGTCCATCCCTCCCAGCACGTTCTGGTCCCAGTCGATGACCGAGCCGGTGACCACGCCGGACCGGTCGGACAGCAGGAACACCACGAACTCGGCGATCTCGCCGACCTGCCCCAGCTTGCCCATCGGTAGCGATGCGCCGGCCTTGGTCCGCCAGTCATCGCCGGCGCCGTGGAATCGGCGCTGGGTGGCATCCTCGGCCTCGGTGTCGGTCCACCCGATGTTCAGCCCGTTGATCCGGATCCGGTCCCAGCGGTGCGCGTGCGCGGCGTTGCGGGTCAGCCCAGCCAGGCCTGCCTTGGCCGCGACGTACGGGGCGAGGTAGGGCTGGCCGGCGTACGCCGACGTGGAGATGATGTTGACGATGGTGCCGGGAGCCTTGCGGCCGACCAGGTCGGCGACCACGGCCTGCATGAGGAAGAACGGGGCCTTAAGGTTCACCGCAATGTGCGCGTCGAACAACTCCGGGGTGGTATCGAGCAGCGTGCCCCGGCTGGTCAGGCCCGCCGCGTTGACCAGGCTATCCACCTGGCCGAACTCCGCGATCGCCGCAGCCGCGCAGGCCCGCGCCTGCGCCACCTCGCCTACGTCGGCCTCCACGAACAGCGCTTTGGTCCCGGCGGCTTGCAACTCGGCGACCAGCGCGTCACCCGGCGCACGGCGCCGGCCGCTGACCGCGACGG
>JBAUAY010000427.1:0-2003 GCA_049676235.1 Streptosporangiaceae bacterium | reverse complement strand
ACGCCGGGCCCTTCTCGCCGGTACGTCGCCCAGTCCGTGCCGACCTTCGACGCGATCTCGGCGAGCACGGGACTCTCCTCGCCGGCCGGCGGCCGGAAGTCCACCGAGCGGAAGTTGTACTCGACGGCCCCAGACTCCCACTCCTCCCTGGTGACCGCGGCCTGGAAGTCGTAGTTGAAGTCGCTGCCGGACGAGGACGCCCAGGGGAAGCTCCAGCCCATCCGCTGCTGGTACGCCTGCAGTTTGGCCAGCGGAGCCCGCGACACCGCGCAGAGCGTGACGTCGTGATTCGCGAGGTGGACGGCGGAACCGTCGAAGCCGTCCGCGATCGCCGAGCAGGACGGGCACCCTGCCGTGTAGTCAGGCCCGAACATGAAGTGATAGATGAGCAGCTGCGAGCGTCCTTGGAACAGGTCAGCCAGGGAAGCGGGGCCCTGGCCGGTCTTGAAGCGGTATTCCTTGTCGATCCGGACCCAGGGCAGCTCCTGCCGCCACCGCGCCAGCTCGTCGCTGCGCCGGGTCAGCGCCTTCTCGGCCTCCAGCAGCTCCAGCCGGGCCGCCAGCCACTCCTCGCGGGTTCCCGTCTTATGAGCGGTCATGTGTTGATCTCCTTCTGTTGTCGTTACGGCAGCCTGGCGTGGCCCGGCGTCTCACATCGGCGGCGTGAGCCCGGGAACCGACCAGGGCGCGAGGACGATCAGGACGCCCAGTCCGATGATCGCCAGCGCCAGCGGCACATCGATGGCCGCTCGGGCGGGCAGCAGCTTCTGGGCCAGGACCAGGACGGCGATCACGCACATCCAGGGGATGCTCATGACGCCCAGCGCCACCAGCATCAGCATCAGCCCGATGCTCGAGCCGGCACAGCACAGCCCGAACTCCCATCCAGACCTGATGATGTCGCGGCAGCGCCGACGGAAGTGCCGCTTGAGCGGCGTGACCTCATAGACACCGGCCGCGATCACGACCGCACCGGCGGCGGCAGACCCGTGCGGCCGGTATAGCGCATACACCGCGACGCCCACCAGCGCCCAGATGGCCAGGTAGGACCCCACGAACAGCGGCACCGCGCGCACACCGCCGCCGGCCTGGGCGCGCCTCACGACGGCCGGAGCCGCACCCGGCAGCATCATCGCCGCCATCATCACCACCCACAGGGCGACAAAGAACCCGAACGAACCGAGCCGGGTCGCCACGCCCATGTCCATCCCGTTCATCTGCCAGACCGCGACCCCCCAGGACACGACGGCGAGCCCGAGCGTCGCTGTCAGCGCGGCTGCCGCCGTGCCTGTCCTGGCGCCCGTCGCGGCGGCGGATGTCTGCCGGACAGCCTGCAGAAGCTCCATCGGTTCCTCCGTCAATATTCGTCGTGCCACTTCCACCACCTGTACGGCGGGGTTTGGGGGTAGCCCTCGGGCGAGTCCTCCCACTCCTCCTGGCGCCCGAGCGCGGTCACGTCGAGGTAGCTCCAGGTGCTCCCCATCGGCTCGTCGCCGCGGTTGTTGACGAAGTAGGTGCGGAACACGGTGTCGCCGTCGCGGATGAACGCGTTCGTGCCGTGCCATTCGTCCACACCGAAGTCGGCGTCGAAGCCGTCGGTCATCGTGTACCAGGGCATCTTCCAGCCCATCCGCGCCTTGACGCGCTCGATGTCTGGCTGCGGCGCGCGTGAGGCGAAGGCGAGGGTGGTGTCGCGGGCGTTCAGATGGGCGACGTGGGCGACCTGGTCGGCGACCAGGGAGCAGCCGGGGCAGGCATGATCGGGCCAGCCGTACACGCCGGGTTCGAAGAAGGCGCGGTAGACGATCAGCTGACGGCGGCCCTCGAACAGGTCGAGCAGGCTCGCTTTGCCCTGGGGCCCGTCGAACTCGTACTCCTTCTCCACGGCCAGCCACGGCATCCGCCGCCGTTCGGCGGCCAGCGCGTCACGGGCGCGGGTCAAGTCCTTCTCCTTCACGAGCAGTTGCTGCCGCGCAGCCTCCCACTCCTGCGGTGACACGATC
>JBAUAY010000426.1:0-2502 GCA_049676235.1 Streptosporangiaceae bacterium | reverse complement strand
AGCCGCCGGACTTGCGGCTCACCCAGCCGGTGATCAGCCCGGCCCGCTTGGCGCCGTGACAGTCCCAGTCGTGCGCGGCGACGAGCGCCATCCGTTCCGGCGGGACGTCCAGCACCTCCGCGGCGTACAGGTACACCACGACCGACGGCTTCCACCGGTAGACCTCGCCGACCGAGACCGCCCGGTCCACCAGATGCCCGAGCCCGGCGCGGTTGAGGAACGACGAGGTGAGGTACGCGGACCCGTTCGTCAGGCAGGCCACGCGCACGCCGGATTCGGTGAGGGCGGTCATCGCGGGCAGCGCGTCGGGGAAGGCGGGCAGTTCGCCGAACCCCGCCATGATGTGCGCCACCTGCTCGTCGCTGATCGAGTAGCTGGTGAGCCCGCGCAGCGCGGCCTCGGCGACGTCGGTGAACGGCGCGAAATCGCCTGTCGCGGACAGCGCCATGCCGTCGCGCAGCGTGCGGGTGTACCAGGCCTCGAGCAGGTGCGGGGGCTGGCCGATCTCGGTGAGCCGCCCGCGCAGCGGCTCGAGTGACATCAGCGTCTCGATCACGTCGAAGGCGACCACAGCCGGGCGGTGTGTCATGACGGCCCGACCCCGCTAGCCCGGCTGAGGTTCTTAAGCGCGTCCTCAATGGCCCGGTGGAATGTCGGGTAGGCGTACGGCATGTTGCGCAAGGTGGCTAGCGGCACCTCGGCCCGGACCGCGACCTGCAGGGCGGACAGGACTTCACCCCCGTAGGGGCCGACCGAGCTCGCGCCCACCAGCACGGACCGTTCGGCATCCTCGATGACCTTGATGAAGCCATCGTTGCCCGCCTTGTGTATCCAGCCCCGGGCCGAGTAAGGCACCTGGCTGACGCCGGTGCGCACCCGCAGCCCGGCCGCCTTGGCCTGTTCCTCGGTCAGGCCGACGCTGCCGATCTCCGGGTCGGTGAAGGTGACCCGCGGCACCGCGCGGTAGTCGGCTGGTTCGCCGCCCTGGCCCAGGATGTCGCGTACCGCTATGTCCGCCTGGTACATGGACATGTGCGTGAAGGCGCCCTTCCCGGTCACGTCGCCGATAGCCCACACGCCGTCGGCGGCGCGCATCCAGCCGTCCGTCGGTATGGTGCGCGCCGCAGGATCCAGGCCGACGGCGGCGACGCCGAGCGAGGCGAGGTCCACCCGGCGTCCGGTACAGACGAGCAGCTGCTCGGCGGTGATGACGCCATCGCCGAGGTGAACCGTGAAGTGGCTGCCGTTGTAGCTGACCCGCTCGGCCGGGGCGTTCGTGCACACCGTGATGCCCTCGGCGGTGAAGATCCGCCCGATCAGCTCGCTGGCCTCGGGTTCCTCGAAGGACACCAACCTCGGTAGCGCCTCGACGACGGTGACGGCGGTGCCGAAGCGGGCGAACACCTGCGCGAGTTCGGCGCCGATGGCCCCGCCGCCCAGCACGATCAGCGACTTCGGCACCTGCTCGGCCTGGACTATCTCCCGGTTCGTCCAGTAGGGGGTGTCGGCCAGGCCTGCGATGGGCGGGATGGCCGGGTCGGTCCCGCAGTTGATTACGATGCCCCGGCGGGCCGCCAGGACCTGGGCGCCGTGTTCGGTGTGCACGGTGACCTGGCCCGGCCCGGTGATCTTTCCGCGCGCGCGGACCAGATGCCCGCCCTTCCCGGTGAACCGGTCGGCCGCCACCTTGTCGTTCCAGTAGTCGGTGGCCTCCTCCCGAATCCGGAGCGCGACCGGTGACCAGTCGGGGGTCACCGTCGATGTGCCGGCCATCCCGGGCACCCGCCTGGTCTCGGCGATCAGATTGGCGGCGCGAATCATCATCTTGGAAGGGATGCACCCGTAGTACGGGCATTCACCACCGACCAGGCGGGATTCGATCCCGGTAACATGCAGCCCCGCTTCGGCCAGCGTCCCGGCCGCGTATTCGCCGCCCGGACCGAGGCCGATCACGACCACATCAGTATGCTCTGGATGGTCCATGCCCGACTCCTGCCCTGTGTGGCTTCCCATCATGCGGGCCCCGGCCCAGCCAGGCATACCTTTTCGCGGTAATTTATCCGGTGCGGCGGCGGGGCGAGAGCAGGTAATCCGGAGCGGGGTTATTCCTATGATCACGCGAGTTAGATGCCTTTTGCGGCCTTGATTTACATCGAGTTACCTGACGGCAAGATTTACCTGACCGGCAGTGGGCAGTCGGCCTCGCGCAGTGATAATCCCGCGTCAGTCAGTGTTGCCCTCGTCCTCCAGGTCCGAAATGTCCAGTTCGGGCTGGCCGTGCACGAACGTGTCGGGATTCTCCAGATCATCGGCCGCGGGCAGCAGATCCGGGTGGGCCCACAGCGCGTCTCTGCCGTCGATTCCGCGGGCCTCGGTGAGGCCCTGCCAGATGGTCGCCGCCTCGCGCAGCCGGCGTGGGCGCAGTTCCAGGCCGACCAGGGTGGCGAACGTGCGCTCCGCGGGGCCGCCGGTGGCCCGGCGCCGCCTGATCGCCTCGGCCAG
>JBAUAY010000425.1:0-2200 GCA_049676235.1 Streptosporangiaceae bacterium | reverse complement strand
CGTCGGCACGCTCGACCAGGCGTACCTGCCACCGGCCCTGCTGAACTCGAGCCTGCGCCGTCGGCCCGCCGGTGAACGCACCGCCGCCTGACCGCATCTCCTCACCAACGGGCATGGCCGTCGGCACAGGGATTACCCGAGGATCTGCCCGCCGATGACGTTCGGGATCTCGAGATGGGGACGTGCCCGGGGTCCACGTTATGCTCCATGCGGATGAGGAGGTTGGCCATGGCGGAAACATCCTTCACGATCGGGGCCGACGCCAGGTGTTTCGATGGGGTTTGCGGCAAGGTAATTCGCGTCGTCGTTGACCCGGTCGCGCGGGCGGTCACCCATTTGGTGGTCCAACCGAGGCACTGGCGCGGCCTGGGTCGGCTTGTCCCTCTCGATCTTGTCGATGCCGCGACGCCGAAGGAGGTCCGGCTGCGCTGCACTCGGGCGGAGTTCGAGGAGCTCCGCTTCGCCGAGGATACAGATTTCGCGCCGAGAGCCAGCCTGGACCAGTACGCAGGCTACAGCGCGGAACAGATGCTCATGTTGCCCTACTACGGCCGGGTCGCGGGGGAGGATATGCCCCAGGCCCCGGAAGACGAGTCGGCCGGCGCCTACGACTCCTTGCCCCCGGGCGAGGTCGGCGTGCGTCGCGATAAGCCCGTCTATGCCACCGACGGCGAGATCGGGCGAGTCGAGGGGCTTGTCATCGATCCTGGTAACCACCACGTGAGCCACGTGCTGCTGCAAGAGGGGCATGTGTTTGGCCGCAGGGAAGTGGCCATCCCGATCGGCGCCGTGACCGGGGTCGTGGATAGCGTCCAGCTCAACATCACCAAGCAGCAGGTGGAGAACCTGCCGCCCGTGAACACCGATCACCCCAGCGGATAGGGCCAGCGGGATGCGGAGAAGCGATACGTCAGCGGATCGCGTGTTGCTATCCAGGGCCTAGCCATCAAGTTCACCTGCTCTTGACGATCCGGGCCGCGAAGCCGGACAAGAACCCGCCCTGACCGACGCCGAGTTACGGATGGCCCGGCTGATGGTGACCTGCTCGGCGTGGCCTTCGCCTGCTGGGCGAAGATAAGGGAGACCGTTCAACTGGAGGAGCGTAACCATGGACAGTGACGTCCGGACCCGGGACAGGGTGGCAGAACACTGGCACGCCTCCGAGCGGGGCGATATCGAAGCCGAGCACGCCATCTACGCGGCCGACGCGATCCTGGACTACCCGCAGTCGGGTGAGCGTTTCCGCGGTCGGGCCAATATCCAGGCACAGCGCGGCGGTCACCCGGCAGAGCGGCATTTCACGATCCACCGGATCAGCGGCATCGGGGATCTGTGGGTCAGCGAGTGCATCATCACCTATGATGGCGTCCCCTCGTTCTCGGTGAGCATCATGGAGTTCACCGGGGATTACGTCACACATGAAACCCAATATTTCGGTGACAAGTTCGAGGCTGCTTCGTGGCGGGCGCCGCTAGCCGAGCCGATCCCGGCCGACGGCGGCTAACCCGGCCAGCCGGCCCGCGGGTAGCCCGTTGGAGCGATCCGCCGCCACGGCCTGGCAGCTGGCCTCATTGCGTGACGAACAGGTCGGCCGGACTCGCGAACGGCGCCCGGCACACGGGCCGGGACCAGGGCAACCGGCCAGGGTGTTCCCCGGTGCGACCGGGCGGCCCGAACGTGACCGTGGAAACGGTGTTCCGGACGGTGGGCTTGACGGCCAGCCAGGTTGACACCTAAGCTACGGCACGTATCGTAGCTACGCTTTAGGCAGCGGGAGGTGGCCGTGATGGTTACCAGCTCAGCACCCAAGGTCCCGGTCCTCGACGCGCGCCCGGAACCGGCTGGCGCGCCGCCCGCGGGTTCAGCCGCCCGGCCCGGGCCGGGCCAGGGGCAGCCGAAACAGGCGCGGAAGCTGACAGCGTGCTCACCAAGGTGCTCACCCAGGCCGCCGCGGCCTTGAAGGTGCCGCTGGTGGTACGTGACCTGGCCCCGCTGCCCGCTTCGGACCCGACCGGCTCCTCGGCGTACTTCCTGATCGCGGGCTGGGTGCTCGGCGGGTACGTGGGCGCCACCGTGCTCGGGCTGATCAGCGGCGGCGTGCGGAGCTCCAGCCTGCGGCAGGCCGCGGGGCGGCTGGTCCTGCTCGCCGGCTACGCGGCGGTCTCCGGTTTCGCCGGCGCGCTGCTGTTCGGCCCGGCGC
>JBAUAY010000424.1:0-3474 GCA_049676235.1 Streptosporangiaceae bacterium | reverse complement strand
GCTCCGGAACCGGTCGAAGATGCCCTTGGTGACGTCGGTGTTCAGCCCGATGCCGGTGCCTATGCTCGCGAACACCACCGTCATCACCATGATGCCGGGCAGCACGTACTCCAGGTAGGCGTGCCTGCTCTCGCCCTTGATCGCACCGCCGAACAAGAACACGAACAGCGTCACGAAGACGATCGGCTGCAACGTGACGTCGAGCAGCTGCTCCGGGTTGCGCCTGATCCGCACCAGTGACCGCCATGCCAGCGTCAGCGCGTGCCGCAGCGCGCGCGCTGGCGTCATGCGCCGGGCCCGGGTCGGCCAGGTCTCAGTGACGGTCGTCATCAGGTGCCTTCCTCCGCGGCGTGCCCGGTAAGCGCCATGAAGACCTCATCCAGGCTGGCCAGCCGCACCGCGAGCTCGGCGACCTCGATCCGCTCCGCCTGCAGCCCGCTGACCACGGCCGGCAGGACCTGGGCGTCATCGACGGGGACCGACAGCAGACCCGGATCCTCCTCCGTCCTGACTGGATCGCGGCCAACCGCGGTCGCGAGGATCCCGGCGACCAGCGTCAGGTCCGCCGGATCGGTCGGCCGCACATCGAGAGTCTGCCGGCCGATCTTGGCCTTCAGCTCGGAAGCGGTGCCGGTCGCGATCACCCGGCCATGGTCAATGACGGCGATCTCGCTGGCCAGCCGGTCGGCCTCGTCCAGGTACTGCGTGGTCAGCAGCACAGTCGTGCCCGCGGCGACTAGCCCCCTGATCATCGCCCACACATCGCCCCGGCTGCGCGGATCCAGGCCGGTGGTCGGCTCATCCAGGAACAGCACCTGCGGGCGCTGGACCAGGCTCGCAGCCAGATCGAGCCGGCGACGCATGCCACCGGAATAGGTCTTGACCGAACGCCCGGCGGCCTCAGCCAGGCCAAACCGCTCCAGCAATTCGGCCGATCGCCGCTTCGCCTCCGCCCGGGGGACTTCCAGCAGCCGCCCGATCAGCAGCAGGTTTTCAAAACCAGTCAGATCCTCATCAACCGCCGCGTACTGCCCGGTCAGCCCGATCAGCTCACGGACCCGATCAGCCTGGCGGACGATATCAGCGCCGCAGACCCGGGCGTAACCGGCATCGGGCCGCAGCAACGTGGCCAGCATTCGGACCACGGTGGTTTTCCCCGCCCCGTTCGGCCCTAGCAGGCCCAGCACCGTGCCCGGCCGGACAGCCAGATCGACGCCGTCTACCGCCAGCGTCTTCCCGAACCGCTTGACCAGGCCCACCGCCTCAATCGCGAATGTCATGGCATGCGTTCCTCCGCGCCGGGGTCATAGTCACAGCCAACCTATTGCCTGTCATGAACCGGATGACCCTGGCCCGCCAGCGCCGAGCATCTGGGAGATCGCCCGCACCAAGATCCTCTCCAGGCGAGCCCGGCTCGTGTCGCCTGGAGGGTGTGGGGTCCCGTCATCGCCTGCCCTGCGCCTGCTCCTGAGCGAGGCGGATCCCGCCGAGGGGCGCCGTTTCGGCGGAATCGATCAACCGGGGCTGGGTGTTCTGGCCCTGTGAGGGCGCGGGCGCAACCGAGTCCGTTGTCCCGACAATGAGGAGCAGTCATGACCACGGCGTACGACTTCGCGGGGACCGCTGCGGACGGTAAGCAGGTTCCGCTGCAGGACTATGAGGGCAAGGTGCTGCTTATCGTGAACGTAGCGAGCAAATGCGGGCTGACACCGCAGTACGAAGGCCTGGAGTCGCTGTACCGCGATCATAAAGATCGTGGCCTGGAGATCCTCGGATTTCCCTGCAACCAGTTCAAGGAACAGGAACCAGGCAGCGACGAGGAGATCCAGGACTTCTGCAAGTCCACCTACGACGTGACCTTCCCGGTATTCGCCAAGATCGAGGTCAACGGCCCGGACTCCGACCCGCTTTACCAGTGGCTGCGCGCCCAGGCGCCCGGCGACTTCGGCCCGAAGTACGGCGGCTTCTACGAAGCTGTCTCCGAGATCCGGCCGGACGCGGAGGGCACCGACGAGGTCAAGTGGAACTTCACTAAGTTCCTGATCGGCCGGGACGGCAACGTCATCAAGCGCTACGAGCCGATCGTGCTGCCTGCCGATATCGAGGCAGATCTCGAGAGCTACCTCTAGTCCGGGTTGGGCCGCGAACGCTGCCTTTGAGGTGAGGAGTCAGTAAATGCGTGTCCCGTTGTCGATTCTCGACTTGGCGCCGATCGCGCGGGGTCAGAGCGCCGGTGACAGTTTCGCGAACAGCGTGGCGCTGGCCCAGCGGGCCGAGGAGCTCGGGTACCTGCGGGTCTGGTACGCCGAGCACCACAACATGGCCAGCATCGCCTCCTCTGCCACCAGTGTGCTGATCGCGCACGTTGGCGCGCGGACCCGGACGATCCGGCTCGGCGCGGGCGGGGTGATGCTGCCTAACCACGCGCCACTGCTGATCGCGGAGCAGTTCGGCACCCTGGCCGCCCTGTACCCAGGACGGATCGACCTCGGCCTAGGCCGGGCGCCGGGCTCGGATCAGAACACGATGTACGCGCTGCGCCGCGACCCGAGCTCGGCCGACACCTTCCCGCAGGACGTTGTGGAGCTGCAGGGCTATCTCACCGGCAATACCCAGGTGCCGGGGGTGGACGCAGTCCCCGGCAAGGGCTCGCACGTCCCGCTGTACATCCTGGGTTCGTCGTTGTTCGGGGCGCGGCTGGCGGCCGCGTTCGGCCTGCCCTATGCCTTCGCCTCGCATTTCGCGCCGGCGGCGCTCGAAGGCGCCCTCGCCGTCTACCGACGCGAGTTCCGGCCGTCTGGGCAGCTGGAGCAGCCGTATGCGATCGCGGGCGTCAACGTGATCGCCGCCGACACGGAGAGCGCCGCCCGGGAGCAGCTCCAGGGAATCCGGCGAACGCGGGCCATCAGCCTGTATGTGCGCGGGCGCCGGGGCCAGGACACGGAGGATCTGACCGACGAGCAGGCCGATCAGTTGCTGGCCGCTGGCGTCGGCGGCCAGGTGGACCAGATGCTCACGTACTCTGCGGTCGGCACTCCGGCTCAGGTGAGCGACTATCTCGACGGCTTCATCCGCCATACCGAGGCCGACGAGGTGATCGTCGCACACCAGGCACCGACGATCGAGGGCCGGCTGCGGTCGGTCACGCTTCTGGCCGAAGCCATGCAGGCCGTCCCCGCATGACCCGGGCATGCCCTAGTCGATGAGCGCCTGTGTGCCGAGGACGACGGCGAGTGCGAGCCGTTCGGCGTCCTGGGTGCCGGGTTCGGCGGTGTAGACCGTGATCCGCAGGTCGTCGCCGGCGACGATGAGGGCGTCGCAGTCGAGCGCGATGAGTCCGACGTCGGGGTGGTCGATGATCTTGTGCCGGGACCGATCCTGGGGCGAGCCGACCTCGCCCGACTCCCACAGCTCGACGAAGCGCGGGCTGTGCGAGGTCAGCTCGGCGATCAGCCGCTTGAGCTCGCGGTCGGC
>JBAUAY010000423.1:0-1831 GCA_049676235.1 Streptosporangiaceae bacterium | reverse complement strand
AGCTTGACTCTGTCGGGGATCTTGGTCGCTGTGGCTTAGCTGACGGCTCGCCATGAGCGCAGGCGCTTGATGTCGTGCTGGTCGAGGTAGCCCTGGAACGCCGTCGGCGGTCGCGGGGATGTGCTCTCGCCGGGTGGGAGCTGGCTGAGGCGTTCGATGTTGACCGCGATGGCGGTCAGGACGTGCTGCAGGTGGGCCTTGGGCTGTCCCCGGTAGCGGCAGTGGCGCAAGCCGTGGCCGCGGGCGAGCTCACAGACGGTGCCCTCGATGCCGGACCGCACTGCGTAGCGCTTGTGCCAGGCGGGATCTTGCTGGTCAGCGCGGTTGCGGACCTGCAGCTCGTAGAGCTCGCGCGGGGGGAAGCCCACGGTGCGGTTGCCGTCGCTGGAGGTGGTGCAGGCAGCTCTGACGGGGCAGGGCTGGCACTGGCCCTTGGTAAAGCGTGCCACGATGAGCGGGGCGGCGTCGGGCGAGGACGTGGGGTAGGGGCCGTGCCACCCCTTGCTGACCTGGCCCTGCGGGCAGGTGACTTCCCGGCGGTCGTAGTCGATGCGGAAGTCGTCGCGGGCGTAGCCCTCCTGGACGCGGTGCTGGCGGGTGCGGTTGCCAGGCAGCGGCCCGGTGAGGGTGACCCGGTGCTCGCGCCCGGCCCGCTCCATGTGGACCAGGGAGGTGTAGCCGCCGTCCACCAGGTGCTCGCCGGGGAGCAGGCCCCGGCGCTCCAGCCGGGCGTGGATCCCGGCCAGGGCCTGCCTGTCGTCGCTGGTGGCGGGCATGGTGGCGACGTCGGTGATGACGTTGGGCCCGTCGTCGGCGCAGGTCTCGGTCACGTGGGCGAGGTATCCCGTCCAGCGGGTGACCTGGCCCCGGCGGGAGTAGCGGGCGGCCAGGTCGTAGGGGGAGACGATGCGGGCGGCGGACGGCGGCAGGCCGGCGGCGTCGTCATCGTCGCGCCAGCGCAGGCGGCCGGCGGAGTCCCAGTGGTAGTTCTGGAGGAGGACCTGCCGCAAGGCCTCCACCCGGGGGCCGAGCAGCAGGTCCGGGTGGCCGGCGGACAGGTGCTCGATCAGCCGGCGGGCATCCGCCCCGGCCTCGTTCATCCTGGTCTTCGGCCGGGTGGGGTTCTTGCCCAGCCGGGCCGGGCGGCCGTAGCGGCGGCCCCAGTCGTCATCGACCAGGCCTTCCAGCGCGTGCCCAGCGGTGCGGGCGAGCTCCTCCAGGGCCGCGCGCACCGCCTCGGTGACCAGCTCCAGGCGGGTCAGGTCCCGCACCGCCGCCAGGACATGGGTGGAGTCTGTGCGCTGGGCGGTGCGCTCGCGGACCAGCCCGGCCTCCTTCAGCCGGGCCAGGGCCAGGTCAAGGAGCCGGTCCGCCCGCCCGTCCTCCAGCAGCCGGTCGCGGAAGTCGCCCAGCACGCTGTAATGGAAGCCCGGATCGTCGAGGTCGAGGCCGAGCGCGTACTTGAAGTCGATCCGGCACCGCACCGCCTCGGCGGCATCGCGGTCAGAGAGATCGAGCAGGAACTGCAGCACGCTCACCGTGGCCAGCTGGGCAGGCGAGATCCCGGGCCGCCCGTCCCGGGGATACCAGCCGACGAAGTCCTCGTCCGCCCACAAACCGTCTAGCCGGTCCCGCACCCACATCGCCGTCGTCCCGGCCGGGTTGCTGGCCCGCGCCACCCGCGCGGTCAGCTCCGGGACCTCAGCCCCCAGCCGGGGACGGATCGACATCTCGCACTCCTCAGGGATCTCGCCGGACTCATATCCCCGCAAGACTGGCCCCGGGCGTCACTGCAGTCAGCCAAATACCAAGATTCCCGACAGAGTCAAGC
>JBAUAY010000422.1:0-3119 GCA_049676235.1 Streptosporangiaceae bacterium | reverse complement strand
GTTGGCGCCCGCATCCTCTCAACGGGCCCGCCGTCAATGTGGCACGTAATCATGCCCACGGGGCTTTCGATCCCGCTGACCAGAACGGCAAGCCGGTGCCCCGGACCGGGAGGCGGTTCCTGCCACTGGAGGGGATGTGCATTGCGCCCGTCGCGCCGGCCGGGCAGCGTCCTGAGGGTCGGAACCGGGGCACCCACGGTGCCCGAAGATGTGCTGCGGCGGTCCGCTGGCCGCAGCATCGATGAGGACACCGAGGAGGCCGATATGCCGCTAGTGGGCATTGGTCACCTGACTATGCTCGATATCGCACCGCCAGAATGGGTGTCGCTGGCCCATGACGCCGGCTTCGACGCGGTCGGTATCCGGGCAGCGGCCATCGGTCCCACCGAAGAAGAATGGCCCATGAGGGCCGGCTCTGCGATGCTCGCCGAGACGCTCCGCCGTATGGGTGACACCGGCGTGCGAGTGCTTGACGCGGAAATCATCCGTATCGACCCGCAGACGGTCATCGCGAAGTACGAGCCGTTGTTCGAAACGGCCGCGGCTCTGGGCGCCAGTTTCCTGAACGTCATGGGCGACGATCCCGACCTGAGCAGGGCCCGGGACACGTTCGCGGCGCTGGCGGAGGCCGCACGCCCCTACGGCCTGCGCCCGGCGATAGAAGCCATCCCCTACATGCAGGTGAAGACGCTCTCCGACGCGGCCGTGCTGGTCGGCGAGTCCGGCGGCGGAATCATCATCGATCCGCTCCACCTACAGCGCGGCGGCGGCACACCAGACGACGTGCGTGCGCTGGACCCCAAGCTCATCGCCTACTGCCAGCTCTGTGACGCGCCGCTGGCCGCCCCGCATAACCTGCCGCGGCCGCGGGAACTTCCCCGCGGGCAATCCGTCGAGGGGATCACGGACCTGGCCCTGGAGGCCCGTGCCGTGCGCCTGCTGCCTGGCGATGGTGAACTTCCCCTGGCCGAGATCATCTCGGCGGTGCCAGCTGGGCTGCCGTTCAGCGTGGAGACGCCCAACCTCGCCCTGCTCGAATCACTCGGCGCCCTCGAGTTCGCCCGCCGCGCCCGGCAGGCGGTAGCCCGTCTCATGGCGGTTGCCGCACCCGCCGGCGGGCCGGAATAGCGCCCTGACCCGAAAATAAGACCTGACCTGAGCGGGCGTCGGCCGTCACCTGCCGACCAGGGTCTGCGGGTGCGCCGAACCAGGCCGCCGTCTCGGTTATCAGGAAGGGACCGCTGCCATGGAGAGAAGGTGCAGGCCGTGAATGGCAACGGCATAGCCGTCCACGACGAACCCCGCTACTATCCCGGCGACGTGCTACCGGCCTCGCCGTGGACCTGGCGGGGACCCGGCCCCGGTAGTCCCATGGCCGGGAGACCCCTCTGGTCCGCTCAGCGGAAAGAACGGTGGCACTCTTTTTTACCGGGAGCTACCTTGCCGGTAGCAGTCATCTGCCTTAGCAGCCGATGCCCGAAGTGAGGATCGAGATGGCCACGACGACAGAACTTGAAGATCTTGAGAGGCCCTCGAAGGCTGTCAGCACTCGCGTCCGCTACGGAATTCTGGCGATCATTATTATCGCCACCGCAATCAACTACATGGACCGCGCGAACCTGTCGATCGTTGCGCCGGATGTTAAAGCGGACCTGCACATCAGCGAAGCGGAGTTGGGACTAATCTTCTCCGCGTTCTCGTGGACCTACGCGGCCCTGCAGATCCCCGGCGGATGGGTCCTCGACCGGGTCGGGCCGAGGATTACCTTCGGGGTTGCCCTGATCTTCTGGTCGATAGTCACCGGGAGCATCAGCCTAGCCAAGGGATTCGGTTCCTTGCTCGGGCTGCGGCTCGCCCTGGGCGTGGCCGAGACACCTGCCTTTCCCGCCAACAATGCGCTGGTCAGCAGGTGGTTCCCGACCAAGGAGCGCGGCCTTGCCACGGGCGCATATACCGCTGGCGAGTACGTCGGGCTAGCCATCGCCGCTCCCCTCCTGGCCTGGATGGCGGTTACGTACGGGTGGCATTCGGTGTTCTACCTGACCGGCGGGCTCGGATTGGTGTTCGCGTTCGTCTGGCTAATCTTTATCCGCAACAGTCCCCAGAGTGACAAGCGGGTGTCCCGTTCCGAGATCGACCTCATCGAAAAGGGCGGGGGCGCAGTGAAGACGGCGCATTCCGCCGAGGGCGGCCAGCACGCGAAGTTCTCCGACATCCCGAAGCTCCTCCGTCACAAGCGGATGGTCGGCGCGCTGATCGGCCAGTTCGCGAATACTTCGACACTGTTCTTCTTCCTGACCTGGTTCCCGACCTACCTGGTCGAGCAGAAGCATTTCACGCTGCTCAAAGCCGGCATCATGGTCACGATTCCGTACCTGGTCGCGCTGCTCGGCACCCTGGCCGCGGGTAGCTGGTCGGACTGGATGCTGCGCCGTGGCGTGGCAACGACCATAGCTCGCAAGACCCCCATCATCTCCGGGCTGATCCTTTCGATGATCGTCATCTTCGACAACTTCGTGAACAACCCGGCGCTCGTCATTACGTTCTTCTCGATCGCCTTCTTCGCCCAGGGCATGGCGTCGGCCACCGCCTGGGCGCTGCTGTCCGACATCGCTCCGGCCAAACAGCTCGGACTTACCGGCGGCCTGTTCAACTTCTTCGCCAACGCAGGCGGCGCTCTCTCGCCGCTAGTAATCGGCCTCATCGTGGGCGCAACCGGTTCGTTCGCCTACGGCCTGGTGTATATCGCGGTCATCGCCGGGATAGGGGCCCTCTCGTACATCTTCCTGGTCGACCGGGTGGAGCGCATAGTGCTATGATCACCTCCTCCGCGAGCGTATCCGGCAAGGAATAAGGAGTAATAGTGTCTCGGTATCTCATCGTCGGTGGCGAGACGGCGGCAAATCCGGAAGTGGTGCAGGAAGCAGAGTCTATCCTTGCCAAGGATAAGGACGCCGTGTTTACCTTGCTCGTGCCGGCCACGCACGTCAGGCAATATCTAGGCCAGCACAAAGGGGAAGACGAGGAAGTGGCGCGCCGCATGGCCGAGGCGGCCCAGCGGCGGTTCAAGGAATCGGACATTCCGCTCGATTATCATATCGGGCCGCCCGATCCTGTAC
>JBAUAY010000421.1:0-2291 GCA_049676235.1 Streptosporangiaceae bacterium | reverse complement strand
CCGGGGAGCGGTACTGCCGAGGAGACGGCCACCGCGCCGGAAACCCCGGCGGCCGCGACCGGCGTGCTCGATCTCGAGCGGCCGCCGCCGTCGGCGGGGCGGCTGGTGCGGCTGCGGGCCAGGCTGGCCAGGTCCCAGAGTTCGGTCGGGTCGGCGCTGCTGAGCCTGCTGTCCAGGGAACGGCTCGACGACGAGACCTGGGACGAGATCGAAGAGGTGCTGATCACGGCCGACGTGGGCGTGGCGCCCGCCCGGCTGATGGTCGACGACCTGCGCACTAAGGTCAAGGTGCTCGGGACGCGCGGGCCGGCCGAGGTGCGCGCCCTGCTGCGGGCCGAGCTGCTCGGCCAGCTCGGCGAGGACACCGACCGGTCACTGCACACCTCCCCGCATAACGGCGTGCCTGCCGTCGTCCTCATGGTCGGCGTGAACGGCACCGGTAAGACCACCACCTGCGGGAAGCTCGCGCGGGCGCTGATCGGGGACGGGCAGACCGTGCTGCTCGGAGCGGCCGACACCTTCCGCGCGGCGGCGGCCGACCAGTTGCAGACGTGGGGCGAGCGGGTGGGCGCCAAGACGGTGCGGGCCGACCGGGAGGGCGCCGACCCGGCCAGCGTGGCGTTCGACGCGGTCAGTCAGGGCATCGAGAGCGGGGTCGACGTGGTGATCGTGGATACCGCCGGCCGGCTGCACACCAAGGTCGGGCTGATGGACGAGCTCGGCAAGGTCAAGCGCGTAGTGGAGAAGAAGACCACGGTCGATGAGGTGCTGCTGGTGCTGGACGCGACCACCGGGCAGAACGGGCTCCGCCAGGCTCGGGTATTCGCCGAGGTGGTCGACGTCACCGGCATCGTACTGACCAAGCTGGACGGGACGGCCAAGGGCGGGATCGTCATCGCCGTGCAGCGTGAGCTGGGCGTTCCCGTCAAGCTGGTCGGCCTCGGCGAGGGACCGGACGACCTGGCTCCTTTCGACCCGGGTGCCTTCGTGGACGCCATTCTCGGCTGAGGTCCCTGGCGGGCGGCCGGAAACATGGGCCCGGAAACATGCTTGTAACAAGGACCTCGGGTGTTTCACGCGGCCGACACACGCCGACAGATCCGGTGAAACGTCGGCATCGGAAGGTCGGTACAGGACTCCGAAGGGACACCAGATGAAGCTCATCACCGCTGTCATCAAGCCGTTCAAACTGGACGACGTCAAGGCCGCGCTTCAGGCGTTCGGCGTCCATGGCCTGACGATCACAGAAGCAAGCGGATACGGCAGGCAGCGCGGGCACACGGAGGTTTACCGCGGGGCTGAGTACCAGGTCGACCTGGTGCCGAAGGTCCGCGTCGAGGTCTTGTGCGATGACGAGGACGCCGAGGACCTGATCGGAGTCGTGGTCAAGGCGGCGCAGACCGGCCGGATCGGTGACGGGAAGGTCTGGTCGGTTCCGGTTGAGACGGTGGTCCGGGTGCGCACCGGAGAGCGCGGGCCGGACGCGATCTGACGGGCATCTTATGAGAAGTCCGGGGGACGCGTGGAAGCAATGACCTCGTTCGCTGCAGATCGTGCTCGCCGGACTACGCAAGTCGACAGGTGGCTGGCGGAACTCCTCGGTGCCGAGGCCGGCGTGGCCCTGGTGGCGGTCGGCGGGTACGGGCGCCGGGAACTGCTGCCTCGCAGCGACCTGGACGTGCTGCTGCTGCACGGCGGCCGGGACGACATCGCCAGCATCGCGGACCGGATCTGGTACCCGGTCTGGGACTCCGGTGCCGAACTCGACCACGCGGTGCGTACCGTCCCGCAGGCCAGGAGGGTGGCGCGCAGTGACCTGAAGGTCGCGCTCGGGCTGCTGTCCGCCCGGCACGTGGCCGGCGACCCGAACCTGACCGAACGGCTGCGGGCGGGGGCGCTCGAGGACTGGCGGTCGGCCGCGCCCGCGCGGCTGGCCGAGTTGCACGCCTCCCACGACGAGCGGGCCAGGACCAGCGGGGAGCTTGCCTTCCTGCTCGAGCCCGATCTGAAGGAGGCCAGGGGCGGCCTGCGGGACGTGCACGCGATCCAGGCGGTGGCGGCCGCCTGGGTGGCGCCCGCGCCCGGGCCCAAGGTCCGCACGGCGTACGAGCAGATACTCGACGCGAGGCATGCCCTGCACGAGGTCACCGGGCGGCGCCTGGACCGTCTCGTGCTCGAGGAGCAGGACGAGGTGGCCAGGGCACTCGGGCTGCTCGACGGGGACGTGCTGCTCCGGATGCTGGCGGGCGCCGCGCGGACCGTCGCGTACGCGGTCGATCACGCCTTCCGCC
>JBAUAY010000420.1:0-5499 GCA_049676235.1 Streptosporangiaceae bacterium | reverse complement strand
GGCGAGGAACGTCCCGAGCACAGGACCTGGTGCTTCGCACACCGAGCCGACTTGCGGATCTCCGAGGATCAACGCAGCGGGCCTCGACAAGCGTCACACGCGGACCCGGAACCGCCGGTGAGTGGGCTGGTGACCACGGCACGGGGGAAGTCGTTGTCGGACGACCGGCTCGGTTCTCGGGTACCGCTCATGTTAACGCGTGCGAGAGCGCATAATTCCCGGCCGCGCTATGGGTAAACGTCCTCATTGCGACGCTGCAGCTCGCGATCGCCCCAGAAGTGATGTTAACCGAGCTGGATCTCCGCAAGGTCGCTGTCGCGGGCGCCTTCGATGATCTTCGTCGTGACACCATGGCCACCATGTCTCACTACAGCCGCGTGCTGAAGGTCGTCATCGACGCGCCACCCGATCTGCACGACCAGGAACTGGCATTCTGGCAAGGCGCGCTCGGGCAGGAGCTGCCGGAGGTCTACTCCGCCGAATATCACGGCGCCTTCCTCCGCGGGAACGACCTGATGCTGCTCATGCAGCGCCTGGAATCTGGCGCGCCGCGCGTCCACCTGGACATTCATACCGACGATCTGGACGCCGAAGTGGCCCGGCTCGAACGACTCGGCGCGAAGCGCGTGCAGAAGGTGCAAACCTGGTGGGTGATGCGGGACCCGGCCGACCTGCTGTTCTGCGTGCTGCCGATGAGTCCCGGTTCGCTGAACGACGAGAACGCCCAGCGCTGGGAGTGATCATGGCTGCTAAGTTTCAGCTGGTGATCGACTGCGCGGATCCGGAACCGCTCGCGCCGGACCCCGAGGGCAACGAGTTCGACATCAACTGACGGCCGGACGAATCTCCTTCGCTACCCAGATCGCGCAGCTGCAGGGAGGGCGTTGCCTGCATCCGGCGCGCGAGCGCCCTGTGGTGGACGCTGGTCCGCGTGGCATGCAGCATGAATGGACGCAACGGTGTTTCAGGGAGGTTAGCCCGATGTCCGCATTCAGGACCGAGGCCGCCCGCCCGGGCGCGGGCGAGGCGCGCGCCGAACCCGACGCCGACGTCGTCGTCATCGGCGCCGGGTTCGCGGGGCTCGTTGCCGCGCGCGAGCTGGGCCGTGCGGGGCTCGACGTGCTCGTGCTGGAGGCCCGCGACCGGGTCGGTGGGCGCACCTGGACCGACCGCAGGCTCGGCCACGACCTGGAGCTCGGCGGCACCTGGGTGCACTGGGTGCAGCCGCACGCGTGGGCCGAGATGACCCGGTACGGGCGGGAGATCACGCGCAGCCCCGCGGCCGGGCGGGCGTACTGGCACGGTGCGGGCGGCGCCCCGCGCGCGGGCACGCTGGAGGAGTTCATGGCGCTGATCGCAGACGGGCAGCAGGCGATCGTGGACGACGTCCGTGCCGCCATCCCGCGCGGCATCGACCCGACGGCCGGCCAGATCGGCGGACTGGATGCGCTCAGCATCCAGGACCGGGTCGACGCGCTCGGGCTGGATGATGAGGCGCGTACGGCGAATGAGGCGGTGTGGGTCGGGCACGTGAACGCCCGCCTGGACCAGGTCGGCCTGTCGAGCGCGCTGCGCTGGGCGGCTGCCGCGGGCGGGCACTGGCAGCTCATGCACGAGGCATCGGCCACCTACCGGGTCGTCGGCGGGATGAGCGGGTTCGCTGAGGCGATCGCGGCGGACGTGGCGGGCCAGATCCGGCTGGGCGCTACCGTGAACAGGGTCGCGCAGACCGCGGGCGGCGCGGTCGTGACCTGCGCCGGAGGCGCCGAGGCGCGCGCCCGGCGGGTGATCTCGACGCTGCCGGTCAACGCGATCGCGGGCATCGAGTGGGAGCCGGGGCTGCCGGGCGTCTGGCAGCGGGCGAACGCCGAGACCGTCGCGTCGCAGGGCGTGAAGGTCTGGGTGAAGGCGCACGGCCGGGTACCGCGGTTCGTCGCGTACGCGAGCCAGCGGCACCCGATATCGGTGCTGAAGACCGAGTTCGCGGACGACGACGCGACGGTCCTGGTCGGGTTCGGCCCCGACCACACGCAGCTCGACGTGACCAGCGTGGCCGGCGTGCAGGCCGCGGTCGACGCGCTGCGTCCCGGGCTGGAGGTCATCGAGGTGGCCGCGCACGACTGGATGAAGGACCCGCTGTCGCGGACCACCTGGATGACCCACCGGCCCGGACAGCTGACCCGCGACCTAGCCGGGCTGCAGCGGCCCGCGGGTGTGGTGCACTTCGCCTCCAGCGACAACGCGAGCCTGTGGGGCGGCTTCGTTGACGGCGCGATCGAAAGCGGCCTGCGCGAGGCGCGGCGAGTCGCGGCGGACCTCATCAAGTGACGGTCACCGCACCGACGCCGGTCCAGGTGCGCCGGCAGGTCGGCCAACCGGCCGCCGCAGCCGACGAAGTTTATGTCACCGGCCATGTCGCAGCGCGTGCAAACGTAGGACGGTAGCATGCGGGATCGCTTGGGTCAGGTGACTGCATTCCGCGTGGACGCCTAGCAATCCGGGCGGCATAACCTGATCGCCCGGGCGCGGTAACTCCCTGTCGGAGGGCGTGAGCGGACCGTGCCCGTCCGGGAGCGGCCGGTCAGTGATTAGCACGGCCAGCCGGGACAGCGAGTCCTCGAGGTCCTGTGTGGTTACCATGTCGGCCAGCGCGAGGCGGACGGCGGCGAGTTCACGGGCGAGGAACTCAGTATCGGCTTGGGTCCGTGCCGCCACCTCCCGGTCGCGCTCGATGTTGGCCCTATCCCGGTCGTCCTGCCGGTTCTGCGCGAGCAGGATCAGCGGCGCGGCATAGGCCGCCTGGGTCGAGAAGGCCAGGTTGAGCAGGATGAACGGGTACGGATCCCAGTGCTTGATCGCGCCGACGGTGTTGAGGATGATCCAAGCGACCACGAGCACGGTCTGGCCGACGATGAATCGTCCGGTGCCGAGGAACCGCGCCATCCCCTCCGCGAACCGCCCGAACGCGTCGGCGTCGTATCGGGCACCCATCTGCGGGGAGCCGCGCGGAACGGATAGATCGGCCCTTTCACCGAGACGGCGAAGGGACATCCGCGCCATGCTAGCCTCCCGTCCTTCGCCAGTTCGGCGGCAGCAGGTGGTCCAGTACATCATCCACGGTAACCGCGCCCAGCAGGCGGCCGTCCTCGTCGCATACCGCCACGCTGATCAGGTTGTAGGCGGCGAGCCGAGCCGCCAGCTCGTGCTCGGGCAGATCAGGCCGGACGAAGACGCTCGTCTCGTCTATGCACTGGCCAACCAGGGCGGACGGCGGCCGCCGCAGCAGTCGCTGGAACCCTACGCTCCCGAGGTAGCGGCCGGTCGGCGTCACCATCGGCGGCTCGCACACGTATACCTGCGCGGCCGCGGTGACCGACATGTCCGGGTTCCTGATGCGGGCCAGCACCTCAGCGACCGGCGTGTCCGGTGTGACGATGAGGGGCTCGGAGGTCATCAGACCACCCGCCGTGGTCGCGTCATAACGCAGCAGCCGCCGCAGGTCCGCGGCCTGGACGGACTCCATCGCCGTTAGCAGCCGTTCGCGCTGCTCGGCCGGCATCTCCGCGAGCAGGTCCGCGGCGTCATCGGGCTGCATCTCTTCTACCACGTCGGCGCTGCGCTCAAGCCCGAGGCTGGCCAGTAGTCGGACCTGGTCCTGTTCGGGCATCTCCTCCAGCAGATCGGCCAGTTCCTCATCGTCCAGCGCCGCTGCGATCTGGCTGCGGCGGCTAGGCGGCATGCCCTCCACAGCGGTGGCGAGGTCGGCCGGCCTCAACTCGCGCAGGGCGACCAGCTGCTCGGCCAGCGGGTCCGTCTGGAAGAGCTCGGGGTACCGGTCCCAGGGCACGATCGTCGGAGCGCGATGCAACAGGCTGCGGCCATGCGAGATGGCCAGCGCGGAGATCTCCCAGCCGACCCGCCGCTGCTCGTCGGGGCTGATGGCGACATCGACGATGGTGCCGTCCTCGACGTGCTGGCCGTACAGCTCGGAAGCCAGGATCTCTCCGGTCCGCCGGGTGAAACGCTCCAGGTCGATGGCGCCGCTCTGGAGGTGGGCGCCGTCGATGGAGATCTCGGCGATCTGTCCGAGGTTGACGAAGATGCGGCGCCGCTGCAACGTCACCACCAGCCCCAGCGCGCGCGGCGGATCAGTCCCGGCGGCGGGCAGGATCACGACGTCTCGGATCCGGCCAATTGTCAGGTCATCACCGTCCAGCAGCGGACGGCCCTTCAGCCGGGAGGTGAAAACCTGGCCGCCGGTCATCGTCAGGCACTCTCCTTCCTTGGCTGACCCAATCTGCACCATTATCGTTTCCGCCGTCCGGACTGAGCAGGCGGGAATGCATTCAAGCCGATTCGCGGCAATACGCAGGGGATACGCAAGATGAGCATCCAGCAGCAGGCGATGATCCCGGCCGATCCAGCGTAGGTGTACGCGGTGCTCGCCGGCGCCGAAGCGCTGTCCGGGATGCCCGGCGCGGCTGGTCGGCGAGGAGTGTTCCGCCTTCGACGGCCACGTCACCGGCCGGCAGATCGAGCGCGTCCCGGGCGAGCGGATCGGGTGCCCTGCCCATTGCGTATGCCCAAAAGAGCGGAGCCTTTTTGCTAACCAGATTTAGCCGCGCACGGGAGAAATCAGATGCTGGTTACGCTACATGAGTGTGTACTCGCGAACAAAGATATCCAGTAAAGCTGTCGTAGGCTCAGGAAAGTAGATGCTGTTAGGTTCTCATATAGTTCCCGCCGGAGTAATAAGTAGATATAGTGACAGCCCTCGTTCGCTGCGAACCCCGCCGCTGCAAAGCCGTAGCTGAACCGGATTGGCTATCGGCCATGTCGACTGGGGCAACGAGAAGTTCCTCACACGCTTGAGCCGTGAACTGGCCGCAGACGACTTGGTCTCTGGCTCTAACCGCCACGCCTGCCATGAGCGGTTCCGCCGTATCGTCAACCGGGCGAACGTAGCTTGATGCGCATTAGACTCAAATTCGCCGGCCGTTGCCGCCGCGGAAGGGGTCGGCAAGCCAACCGCGATCAGACCGGAGATCCTTAGTGCAAGCTGGGACCGAACTTGCCGGGCGATACGTCCTTGAGCAGGTTCTTGGTTCCGGGGCCATGGGCGATGTGTGGCGAGGCGTCGACCGGCAGCTTGAGCGGCCGGTGGCGGTGAAGGTGATGCGAGACCGGCTCGCCGATCCGCGGCGGTTTCAGCGTGAGGCAAGGATCGCGGCACGGCTGCAGCATCCCGGCATCACCGTGGTCCATGACGTCGGCATGCACGACGGCCAGCCGTTCTTTGTCATGGAGCTACTGCACGGCCGCGACCTGGCGGCCATCCTGGGCCGGGTGCCCAATGTCCTTGCTTTAAGTGATCATGTGCGGGCTGAGCAGGTGGAACTCGATTTTCCGTATGACGTTGGTGACGCTCGGCTCACCGGGCTTGCGGGCCGGGAAGTCACCGGATTTCTTGGTCTTGCGGGGGCTGGCCCGGTCCGGGCG
>JBAUAY010000419.1:0-3401 GCA_049676235.1 Streptosporangiaceae bacterium | reverse complement strand
ACCTGGACGGCCCGGCCATCGCCCGCGAGCTCATGGTGTCCCTGAACACCGTGCGGACGCACACCAAGCACATCTACGCCAAGCTCGCCGTGACCAGCCGCCGCGCCGCGGTCCGCCGAGCGCAGGAACTCGACCTGCTGCCGCGAACCCGCAGCCGGCAACCCTGACCCGTCGCTCACCTCCCGGCCGCTGTATGTGCAGGCCGAAGGGCTCGGCCGGAGCAGACGGCCAGCCCCGAGACTTATCGGACCCGCCTCACGGGCAAGATGGCGAACGCTCCGATGATGGCGCAAAGTCCGGCGACCGCGTACAGCACCCCGTAGCTACCGCTGCCGATCACCAGGATGGCCGGCGCGATCGCCGGCGCGATGGAAAAGGGAAGCGCGCCGGCGATATTGAACACACCGAGATCCTTGGCCGCGTTGCGCTTGTCCGGCAGCACGTCCACCACGAGCGCGAGGTCGACGGCCAGGTATACACCGAAGCCGAGGCCGCTGATGGCCATGCCGACGAGGAAACCGCTGAAGTTGCTGGCGACGGCGATGACAAACAACGCCAGGCCGTACACGATCGACGCGGTGAGGACGAAGATCTTCCGCCGGCCCGTTCGGTCCGAGAGCTTCCCGCCGAGGAGGGAAGCGGCGACGATGACGGCGGACTGGGTGAGTGTGCCCAGGAATATCTGCTGCGGCACATCGGCCTTGGCGGTACCGATCTTGTCCAGCAGGTAGTAGGCCTGGTAGGTAACCAGGAACGCGTAAGCCATTACGAACATGAAGCGGCTAGCGAAAGCCCAGGAGAAGTCCGGGTTCTTCCGCGGGTTGACGTAGAACGTGCTGGCGAATTCCCGCAGCGACCATTTCGGCTTATCCGCCCCGGCGAGCCGGCGATCGTTCAGGGTGACCGCGAAGAGGAGGACGAAAAATCCGCCGATCGCGCATGGGGCCAAGAACATGGCGAGCAGGCTGCCGGTGAACAGTTTGACCAGGAACGCGCCGCACACCGACGCGGCCGGCTGGGAGATACCCAGGACACCGGCGACCTGGCCGCGCTGGACGGACGGGACCTGGTCGGGCAGCACCGCCACCATCGCGGCGAGCACCGCGTTGAAGAACAACTGGGCGATACACCAGCCGACGAGGACGACCGGGATGCTGGGGGCCAACGCGACTATGAGGATGCCGACGGAGCCGCCCGCCAGGCCGGCGACCATCCATGGCCGCCGCATGCCCAGCGGCGACGCGGTGCGGTCGCTCATCTTGCCGAAGAACGGATTACCGACCAGGGCCACCAGGGCGCCGATCGCGGCGACAAGCGCCAGGCTGGCCGGCGCCTGTTTGATCCCCACGAGCGAGTCCACTTTCAGGGCCAAGGTGACCAGCACGGGCGCAAGGAACAGCAGGCTGGTGCTCATGTACGCCAGCGTGTACAGCGAGATGAAACCCCACCCGACCCGGCGTGCCCCGGGCGGCTCGGGCTCCAGCGCCGTGTCGGCGACGGTTCGGTCCTTCAACCCGCGCCATGCGGTACCCGGCCGGGCCGCAGTCCCCGCAAACCGCGCTACCTGTGAAGACATGATGATCCGTAAGGACATGGTGATCCTCTCCTGCGCACCGTAACCCGCACGCCCACCGCGAGCCGGGGTGGCCTCGGTGGCGCTCAAAACCGCTCCCACGGAACGACATGCGCGCCACGAACAAAGAACAGAATCCGCTGGTCGCTGAAGGAGAGCGGGGCCCGATGAGAGACAGGGGCTGTCATATGCCACCTCGGCTTGGCTGCGCGTTAAACGCCACCGAGGTCCATAGCAGCCGGAGGAATCTCAATCTCGTTTACCGCAGGTAAACGAGAACACCCTCCTGATTCAGACGCTACGCCCCATCCGCAGGAGGGACAAGTACGCCCAGCAGGCGAGGCGGCGCGACGCCCGGGTGGCCCCTCTTTGAGATACGGGGAGAGCCACGTGAGGTTACTCCGACCTCGTACCCGGGTCCGGTGGACCCGAAGAAGCAGATCAACGATCCCTGTCCCCACCGTCGCGTCGGCGCGGGCTGAGGCAGGTCCTGGATCACCAGTGCGGGCAGCCAGCCCACCCGTCTTGGTCGTGAATACCAGGTAGTCGCGAGCCGCGATTGCTAGCCCAGCCTCAATGGCACGCTCATGAACGGGTCGATGTTATAGGCGAGGCTGACGCGATGATATCCATCAGCTATGTCTGCGCCCGGTTTCTGATCGCACACGAGCACAGGTGACAGCTTCTCACCGTTAAGCAGCTTGAGCAGGTCGCGCTGGACGCCAGGATCAGTCAGGGGCAGCGCAGGCAGGCCGGTGGCACGCAGAATGTCATTGGCGCGGCGCGAGGCCAGCTGGGCCTTCTTCATGCGATCGACGATCTCACTAGCGCGCTTCGCATCGAATTTCAGCGACAGGTAGTTGTACGCCGCGTCATAGTCATGCTCTGCCACGTCTTCGAGCCATGCGATGGGTGACTTGCTCATTGTTCCTCACAAAGCTTGGATGTAGCCAGGTATTGCCAAGCCACGATACCGTTTCTCGTGATTTACGACTTCACTGCCGGTCCCCGCATGCCGTATGGCGACGCGCCCTGACCGCCATCATGCGTCCCGGCGGTCCAGCAGCGTCCAGGCGATGGCGTACACGATGGCGACGAACAGGCACATCACGCCGAAGCCGGGCCAGGGCTGGAGGGTGTGGGCGGAGTGGTAGACGCTAGTGAGCTGGCTCCCGGCCTGGGTCGGCCAGAACTCGGTGACCGGGTTGCGCCACGAGTCCGGCAGCGCCTGGGCGATCCCAGGGAGGACGAGCAGGACGGCGATCATGCTGGCGATGGCGGCTGCGGGGTGCCGGAGCAAGGCCCCCGCCGCGACGCTGAGCACCGCCAGGGCGGCCAGGTACAGCCCGCCTCCCGCCACCGCCCGGGCTACCCCGGGATCGCCGAGCGCCGCGTGGGGGGCATGGCCGCTGATGAGGGCCTGGCCCACAAAGAACGCCACGAAGCAGGTGACCTCGCCCACGACGAAGGTCACCCCAGCGAAGACCAGCGACTTGGCGGCCAGTACCCGGCCTCGCTTCGGGACGGCGATCAGGCTGGTGCGGATCATCCCCGACGAGTACTCGGAGCTGATGCACAGTACCCCGAGCACGACGATGGCCAGCGAGGCGATGGCCACCCCAGCCTGGCTGACCCCGGCCGGGTCCCAGCTCAGCTTTTGGGAGACGCTGCTCTTGGCGTAGCCGTGGGCGGTGGCCGCGCTGATGGCGGCTCCTAGGCCGATGCCGAGCACGACGGTCACGGTCAGCGCCCAGAAAGTCGACCGGACCGAACGGAGCTTGGTCCACTCCGAGCGCAGCACGTCGCCGAAGGTGGCTGCGCGGAAGGC
>JBAUAY010000418.1:0-1822 GCA_049676235.1 Streptosporangiaceae bacterium | reverse complement strand
TCGTCGCCGCCGACCTGATTCGCACTATCGCGGTCGCGCCTACCCTCAACAATGTCCTCCAGCTCGGGCTGATCGTGGTGATCAGGACGTTCCTGAGCTTCTCGCTAGAAACCGAGATCGAGGGCGGTGCGCCGTGGCGGCGGGCCCTGATCGGCGGCGCGGGGACGATCCGCCGGGCCTCGGCCAGCGCGTTGGAGTCCGAGACGCCGCCCAGGCAGCCGTGACCGTGACGAGGCGTAGCAGCACCACCTCGCAGATCTGCACCAGCCGAGAATTGTCGGCGGACCTGCCGTGACCGCCTTCCTCTTCGGTCCGCAACGCAATGCCTCCCACGTTCATGCAGCCGTCGGGCCGTCCTGGTCGCTCGTGACCTGTCGTTGCTGGCCGCGGCGCACGGCCCCCAGCAGGACCCGCACGCCGGTACCCAGCAGCGCGATGTCGCCGAGCATCTGGACGATCAGCAGCACCCGGGCGGCCTCGGACTTGGGAGTGATGTCCCCGAATCCCACCGTGGAGAAGACTGTCACGACGAAGTACAGGGCGTCGGTGCGGGTCAGCGGCTGGGTGAAATTCGCCGCAGACGCTCGCTGCATCACGAAATAGGTCGAGGCGAACACCAATAGGTAGAAGGGAAGGATCAAGCCCAGCGCCTCGAACGCTCTGATACTCGGATAACGCGAGCCCACGATGGACCTGACCTGCCACGCCACGATGCCCGCGAAGACCAGCAGGCCGATCAGGATGCGCACGGCGGTGTTGGCGTTCCACGGCTGGTCCAGCGGGAGCACGTAGTACAGGACGACCAGCGCGGCGGCGGTCAGGACACCTCGCAGCACCGCCCGGAAGACCAGTCGCCTCCGCTGGGCCGGCGGCAGCTGGTAGTACGGCTGATCGGTCATGGTCGTCTCCCTGAAGGCCCAGTGAAGGAGTCACCCGCCCGTCTATGTGACGACCCTGTTGACGGTGACGGGTTCGCCTTCTTGAGCAGGCTCACCCAGATCGCCCCGCCTTCTAGCTATCCGTTGATGCCGTGGGCCAGGTGCCCGTGGTGCGCCGATTCGTGCAGTGCCTGCTCGTCTTCTGAGGTCAGGTGCGGCTTGATGTCGAAGGTGACCTTTTTTATGGTTCCGGTGAACGTGAATGGCGCCCGGTCCACGTAGTTGCGATCGACGACGCCGCCGTTGTCGCGGCCGATGTCCATGCCCGCGTAGCCCGAGAACCGGAGCGGGACGGTGTGGTCCATCCGGCCCTTGCCGATCTCCTTGCCGTCGGCGAACAGGCGAACGTCGCCGCCGGTGGCGGGCTTGGCCGCGTCGGCGTGGAACTCCAGGCGGACGCTGACCTCACCGGTGGGCAGGGCGGTATCGGACTCTTGCCGGTACATCAGCACGCCCATCATCGAGTAGGTGTGCCTGAGCTTGCCGTCGGCGACGAATAGCGAGAAGCCACCCAGGTGGTCGGCCTCGGCCACGATCACGCCCTCGGCGCCTGACGGGGGGATCACCAGGTCGGCGGTGATGGCGTAGGAGTGGTTGTAGATCCGGGGGATCATGCCGGACGCGACGTTCTGCACGTCACCGTAATAGGTGAAAGTGGTCTGCGAGGGAAGCGGCGGCAGCAAGCCGAAGTAGAAGCTCAGGCTGCCGAGCAGTGGCAGAACCTTGTACTTCTCCGCCTCCTCCCAGAACAGGTCCCGCAGCTCCTTGACTTTCTCGGGGTGCTGCGCCGCGATGTCGTCCGCCTGGGTGAAGTCATCAGGCAGGTAGTACAGCTCCACCGGATCATCGTCAGGCTGCCACACCCCGGGCGCGAACCTCGCCAT
>JBAUAY010000417.1:0-2172 GCA_049676235.1 Streptosporangiaceae bacterium | reverse complement strand
GTCCTCGGCCGCGCGTGCCAACAGGGCGGGTGCGAGCCCGGTGAGCACCGACATATGGCCGAACGTGTCACCGGGTCCCAGCAGATCGACCGTCAGGCCCCGGTCGACGATTTCCACCGCTCCTGCCCGCACGACATAAAGGTGATCAAGCGGCGGCGAGCCGGCGGGCACGATCACCGTGCCTGCCGCGAAGTACTCGACATCGACACGGCGGGCCAGGCGGGCGAGGTCGTCAGCGCTGAGCGCGTCGAAGGGAGGCTGTGAGCCTAGTACTACAGCAGTATTTCGTTATTGATTATCCTGGCGTAGGCTGGCTGTGTGCTGGACGATGCTGATCTCGGCGCGTGGGTCGCGGGGCTGAACGACTTGTTCGCGCTGGTGGCGGGCCGGTTCCCGCGGGTTGAGCCGCGGCTGCGGGCCCGTGCCTATGTGCGGGGGCTGCTGGCGCCGCTGGCGAGCAAGAACGGCTGGACCCTGGCCGAGGCCGCCGGGAATGCGACGCCGGACGGGATGCAGCGGCTGCTGAACAGGGCGGCCTGGGACGCGGACGGGGTCCGCGACGATGTGCGCGGCTACGTAGTGCGGCACCTGGGCGACGCCGGCGGCGTGCTGGTGGTGGACGAGACCGGGTTCGTCAAGAAGGGGGCCAGGTCAGCGGGGGTACAGCGGCAGTACTCGGGCACGGCCGGGCGGGTGGAGAACTGCCAGCTGGGCGTGTTCTGCGCCTACGCCACGGGCAAGGGCCGCGCCCTGATCGACCGCGAGCTGTACCTGCCGAAGTCGTGGACCGGTGACCGGGGCCGCTGCCGCGAGGCGGGCGTCCCTGATGACGTGCAGTTCGCCGCCAAGCCCGAGCTCGCCCGGCTGATGCTGGGCCGGGCCCTGGACGCGGGCGTCCCGGCCGCGTGGGTGACCGCTGATGAGGCCTACGGCCGGGACGGGAAGTTCCGGGACTGGCTGGAGCAGCGCCGCACCGGCTACGTCGTCGCCGTGGCCAGTAACCAGGCCGTCCGGGGTGACGCCGGGGCGTCCCGCGCCGACGTCCTCGCCGCGCACGCCCCTGACCAGGCATGGAAGCGCCGCAGCTGCGGGAACGGGTCCAAGGGGCCCCGCGTCTTCGACTGGGCGGCCGCCACCATGCCTGAAGGCGACGGCGAGCCGCCGGGCTGGTCCCGTTACCTGCTGGTGCGACGCTCGCTGACCCGCAACGCCAAGGGCGAGCTGGAACTGGCCTACTACCTGTGCTTCGCCCCGGCAGGGACCGCTGACGAGGAGCTGATCCGCGTCGCCGGGTCCCGCTGGGCAATCGAGGAGTGCTTCCAGACAGCCAAGAACGAGACCGGCCTCGACCAGTACCAGGTCCGCCGCTATGACGCCTGGTACCGCCACGCAACCCTCGCCATGCTCGCGCACGCCTACCTCGCCGTCACGGCGGCGACCGCCCCAAAAGCCCTGGCAGCGGCCTCATCCCGGTCACGCTCGGCGAGGTCCGCCGTCTCCTGGCACACCTGACCGCCACAACCCCCAGCCGAACCGCCGCATGGACCTGGTCCCGCTGGCGCCGGCACCACCAGTACTGCGCCAGGACCAGCCACTACCAGCGAAGACAGACCACATATCACGAAATACTGCTGTAGTATTAGAAGGTCGTTTCAGGCAGGGGTCAACCTGCGTGTGCCCAGATCGGAGGCCGTTCGCGGTGCCCGTGGGTGACCGCTGGCGACCGCAGTTTTCCGCTCGTTCTGGCACGTAAATGGCACGGTGCATGTCGGTCAACCGTCGAGGGTGCGGCGGATGGCATCGTTGATTTCGTGAGCAGTAAAGCAGCTCGCCTTCGCCGCCGAATGCAGCACGGAGGAGTGGACCGGCGTGCATAGCTCTCCGTTACGCTCGCACGCCCTTCCGCCAGGGTGGGTGTCTACAGGATCACAGGTCCAGGCCGCGTGGCCATCTGGAGCGGCAGTGTCCAGCGCTGTCGCACGGTCTGTGAGACGGCCATGAGAGGCCGGGCTGCCCAGCTGACGGCCGGCCACCGAGAGACATCCTTTGCATCGATCTACTACGACTTGTAGGGTTCGGGTGTGTCCCTGAGCGGGCCGGTGACGGCGGCAGGGAAAAGGGCCGCCATCCTTACGGCTGGCGCGGCGGTCCTCCTGATGATCGCGGGCTGCT
>JBAUAY010000416.1:0-24570 GCA_049676235.1 Streptosporangiaceae bacterium | reverse complement strand
GCCCTGGCGTCGGCCGCGGGTCCCGCCGCGGCGGAACGAGTGTTCCAGCGGACGGTGGAGCTGCTGACGCGCGCCGGCCGCGCCGACGACATCACCACGCTGGCCGTCGAGCTGCTCGCCGATCCGGTCCCGGCCCTGCGCCTGGAACTGCCGAGCGTCAGGCCCAGCCTGACGATAGCGCGGGATGCCTTCGCGAGGTGGCTGAGCCGGCTCGATGCCGCCGCCGAAGACTGGGAGGCACTGCACCTGGCCCTGGTGGAGGTCTTCACCAACGCCATCGAGCACGCCTATCCGCGCGGCGAGCCCGGGATCATCGAGCTCGAGGCGACCCTGGGCGACGACGGGAACGTGGAATGCCGGGTGACCGACCACGGCAGCTGGCGGCAGCCTGACCCCGCCGATGCCGACCGCGGCCACGGGCTGATGGTGGCCGGCCAGGTCATCGACCATCTGCTGGTCAGCCACCCGCCGCTCAGCCACTCGGCTCCGGCGGCCGATAGCACGGCGGGCGCCCAGGGCACGATCGTGACGCTGCGGCACCGGCTGGGCCGTCCCGCCATTCTGGCCTCGGGCCACGACGGCGCGCCCGCCGCTCATCCGGCCGGGCCGCCCTTCACCGTGGACACCTCCCTCGCGGAAGGCTCTGCGGCCAGGGCGCTGGTGCGCGGCCCGGTCGACATCACCACCGCCGATCAGCTGGCCCGGCGGCTCCTTTCCGTCAGCCGGGGCGGCACGGTCCCGCTCATCGCCGACCTCACCGGCGTTACCGAGCTCGCCAGCGCGGGGGTTCGCGCACTGTACGCGGTCAGCGGGCAGATGGCGGCCCACGGACAGGACCTGACCCTGATCACCACGCCGGGCAGCGCCGCCCACGAGGTGCTCGACCTGGTGCGGCTGGCCCACATCGCCGCGGACGAGCCCTAAATCGCCCGTATCCGGTTATTGCGGGGGTCGTGGGTGACCTCGGCGAGGCCGAGTTCCTCGAGCAGCGGCGGCAGGTACATCCCGAACCGGCCGCGGTAACCGCTGCGCAGGCCGTACCAGCCCCCGACGGGGTTGTCGGCCGATCGCCCCCACGCCTCCACCGTGCCCTCGGCGGCGGGCTTCTTCTCGTCGGCCGCGCCGAGCGGGACCCAGTCGCCCTGGACGGCCAGCCAGGTGTGCAGGTCGTCGATGGCCCGCAGATGGTACTTCAAGGTGGTGGAACCGACCTGGCAGACCAGAGTGGGCGGGTCGGCCTGCTCATCCCGGTACATGGTGTAGCTGGAGGTCCCCGGCGGGGTCTTGAGCTCCCACGGGTCTTCCCTGGTGCCTACGGCCATCAGTTCTCCCATTTCTACTGGCCACTTCTACTGGCCTTTTCCTGTTGGCCTATCGCGGCCGTGAAGTGCGGCAGCAGCGACCGCCAGCCCGCTTCGTTGCGGTCCCGCCATGGTCCGCCGGCGGGGCCTAGTCGTTCCCAGCCGCGGTGCTCAATCTCGACCCGGGTGGCGCCAGCCCCCTGGGCCAGGAAGCGGATCTCCACCTCGGTGGCGTCGGCACGGTCCCGCCCGAGGTACCACAGGTAGGCCAGCCTCGCCGGCGGCTGCCACACGGTTACCTCGCCCCACTCGTGCTCGACGCCGTCGGCGGTCCGCTCGTAGATCCGGCCGCCGACGCCACCGGTCAGGACGACGACCTCGGCTCGCCCGGTCACCGTGTGATCGGGCGGCCACCAGGTGCCGAGGCCTGAGGTCCAGACGCTGAACGCGTGGTCGGCGGAGCAGGCCACGTCGAAGGACATCCGCAGTGGGGCGGTCATCGCTGCGGTCTTTCCGGGGGCTCGCGGTCGGTGTTCTCGGCCAGCAGCCGGAACCGCCGGGCGGCGTCCCCCCAAACCCGCTCCAGGTACGCCTGGACCGCGTGCATCCCCTCGTCCCGCAGGTGGTAGATCCGGCTGGTGCCCTGCGCCTGCTCGGCGACCAGGCCGGCCTCCTTGAGCAGCCGCAGATGCCGGGAAACCGCGGGACGGCTGATGGGCAGCGCCGCGGCGATATCCCGGACCGGCTTGTCGCCTTCGCTGAGCAGGCGCAGGATGTCGCGCCGGTTCGGGTCGCCGAGCGCCTCGAACGGATCGCCGGCGGCACGCGCCTGGATCATTCCCGGACGCCTCCCCCGGTCCGCTGGTAACGACCAGGCTACCGTAACACGATGGTTACCAATTCGCCAGGATGCGACGACACGCAGGGCGGCATGAAGCCGCCCTGCGTGCCCGGCCCCACCCGGATCCCCCCGTAGCGGACCCGGCCCCAGTGCCTGCGTCAGCTCGAGCAGCCCATGAGTCCGATGCCGCCGGTGATGGCGGCGCCGTGATTGACGAACGGCCAGCCGTTCAGGAAAACGGTGAAGCGGCCGGCCCCCCGGTTGACGTTCATGATCGTGTAGGTGTTGCCGTCGTAGCTGAACTCCTGCGGCGGAGCCAGGACCGGGCCGGCGACCTCGGTGAGCGTGCTGCTCCCCGCGGCCATGTCGAAGCGGAGAGCCTGCGGCCCACAGACCTTCGTGAACGGCTTGGCCGGGATGTTGGGACAGATGATGCGTAGGCGCACCGGCCTGCCGTTCCGGTGGGCCTTGAGGAACGCCTTGAGGAACGCCCTGTCCTTGACGGTGATCTTGAAGGTGAAGTGCCCCTTGTGGAACTGGCGCGGGAGCGGGCACGCCACCTGGACCAGGCGGGGTGCCTGGCCGTATCCGGGCCCGGGGCCACTCGTGCTGGCCATGGCCGCCGCGGCCGGGACGGCGAGCATGGTGATAACCAAGGCGGCCAGCGCCGCGATGCGTTTCATGCTGGTTCTTCCTCCGAATGGTCTGGGTCAGCCCTCGCGTGACCTCGAAGCGAAACGTATTCGGCGGGTGTCTGAGCGCCGCGCGGATTGCGTGTGGGTTTTGTGTCACACGAAACTCACACGCCATTCAGACACGTTGTTCGCGATGACATGGTCGGATAACCGGGAGGGCAAAGGAGCACGGCGATGGCGGTACCTATTTCCGGGCACATTTCGGGGCACACAGTCGGTCCGGCCGAGAAGCTGCCCCCTGACCACGGCGAGCTGCTGGTGGTCGACGACGAGCCGTTCCTGCGCGACGCGGTCGCCGCCTCGCTGCGCTTCCTCGGCTTCGAGGCGACCACGGCGGAGACCGCCGCCGACGCGTTGCGGCTGGCCCGGGACCGTCCGTTTGACCTGATCGTCCTCGACGTGATGCTGCCGGACGGCGACGGTTTCGAGGTCGTGCGCCGGCTGCGCCGGGACGGCTGCCGGGTTCCGGTGATCTTCCTGACCGCCCGGGACACCGAGGCCGACAAGGTGGCGGGGCTGACGCTGGGCGGCGATGACTATATGACCAAGCCGTTCGGCCTTGAAGAACTGGCGGCCCGGGTCCGGACCGTGCTGCGCCGCACGCGCCCGGAGGCGACCGGGCCGGTGCTCACCTTCGCGGACATCCGGCTCGACCTCCAGACCTATGAGGTCCGCCGGTCCGGTCATCTCATCGAGCTGTCGCCGACCGAATTCCGGCTGCTGCGCTACCTGATGCTCAATCCGGGGCGCGTGCTGACCCGGGCGCAACTGCTCGACCACGTGTGGGACTACGACTTCCACGGCTCCACCACCGTGGTGTCCACCTATGTCGCGTACCTGCGGCGCAAGCTGGCCGGGTACGGGCCGGACGTGATTCACACCCAGCGCGCCGTCGGCTATAGCCTCCGCCTGCCACGCCCGGGAGATCCCGATGAAGCCTAGAAGCCCGCGACCCGGCAAGCTCCGGACTCAGGTACTGGCCGGCGTCCTGCTGATCACGCTCGGCGCGCTCGCGGTCTTCGACGTCGCCGCGGTCACCGCGCTGCGGACCTACCTGATCGACCGGACGAACGTGACCCTGAAGTCGGCACTTAGCTGGACCCGCCCGCAGCTGAACGAACTGCTCCCGGGACACCGAAGGTCGGGGGAACAGGTGAGCCTGCCCGTCTTCGGCGAGTACTACATCGCGTTCGTACCCGCCCGCGGGCGGGTCGTGAACCTGCAGGGCGGTCCCGGCCTCAAGACCCCGATCCTTTCCGCTACGGCTGCGGCCGGCATCGTTCGGCCCGCCCTGGCGAACGCCAGGGCCGCGGTCAAGGTCGGGCCCGACTTCACCGTCCAGCAGTACCAGCTGTCGGCGGTGTCCGTCCCGGCCTTCTCCGGCACCCTGGTGGCCGGGACCGACCTCAAGGACGTCGACGCAACCGTCGACCGGGTCCGGCTCATCGTCGCCACCGGCTCGGCCGCGGTGGCCGTGCTCATCTTCCTCGGCGTCGGCCTGGTCATGCGGCGGGGCCTGCGTCCGATCGAGGTGATGGCCAGCCAGGCCGACCGGATCACCGCCGGTGATCTCACCAACCGGATCGATCCCGCCGAGGCCGGCAGCGAGGTAGGCCGGCTCGGGGCGGCGCTGAACGGGATGCTCGCCCGCATCGAGGCGTCGGTGGCTGAGGGCGAGGCCAGCCAGGAGCTGACGCGGCGCTTCCTGGCCGAGGCCAGCCACGAGCTGCGCACCCCGCTGGCCTCACTGCGCGCCAACGCCGAGCTCTACACCCAAGGCGCCCTCACCGAACGGTCGCAGGTCGACGAGGCGATGCGCCGGATCATGCTGGAAGCCCAGCGGATGGGCCGGCTGGTCGACGACATGCTCCGGCTGGCCCGCCTGGATCAGCATCCCGCCCGGCAGCACGAGCCGGTCGATGTCAGCGCGCTGGCCGCCGGCTGCGTCGAGCGGACCCGGATCGCCGATCCGCGGCGAACCTGGCAGGCCCGCATCGCTCCCGGGCTCGTCGCCGTCGGCGACGAGGAACTGCTGTGCCGGGCCGTGGACAACCTGCTGGCCAATGTGCACGCGCACACCCCGGAAGGGACCGCCGCCGTCATCACCGCCCGCGAGGCCGGCGACAGCGTCGTCGTGGAGGTCAGCGACAACGGTCCCGGCGTCCCCGCCGACCGGCTCCCCCGCATCTTCGACCGCTTCTACCGTGCCGGCCCAACGGCCCGGCGTCCCGGGTCCGGCCTCGGGCTCGCCATCGTCACCGAGATCGCCGCCGCCTACGACGGCACCGTCACGGCCGCGGCCGTCTGGCCGCGGGGCCTGCGCGTCACCCTGGCCGTGCCCGCCTGGCGATCTGCTGACTCGATGGGTGCCCCGGATGACGAGCTCGAGCTCGCCGATTCCTTAGGCCGCCACCACGACGACGACGGTGCGCCCGATCCTGACCTTGTCGCCTTTCTTCAGCCGCTGGGCGACGACGAGGCGGCGCCGGTTGAGAAAGGTGCCGTTGGTCGAGCCGAGGTCCTTGACGTACCAGAGGCCGTGAGCAGGCTCGAAGAGGGCATGATGGCTGGAGGCGTGCTCGTCGTTGACAACCAAGGTGCCCTGCCGGCCGGCGGTGAACTCGGTGTGGAAGACGCGGGTCTCGTTCCCGGCCTGGATGACGATTGACTGGGTGGGCCCGGCTTCGGCGACGGTGGCGTCGCCCTGGCCGGTGACGGCCGACACGGCGGCCCTCCAGGCCTTCTGCTCCTGCTCGGTGGCGTCTTCCCAGGACGGGAGAGACCCGGGATTAGCGCTGCGGTGAGCCTCGTAGGCGGTACGTGCGAGACGGTCGAGGTCGGTGCTGGTCACCAATCGATAATGCCAGAGGGCGGGGCGTCGGCTCCCCGGAAACCCAGGAAGGCAGGGGTATGAGCCTGGGCTGGTCTTCCCGGCCCGTTCGGATCCTTCGCTCTTGTCCGCCATCCATGCCTGCTTGAAGTCCGGAAAATCGTTCGCTCCTGGGGCTCCCGCTAGGCGATGATCTGGTCCGTGGATCTTCCGCGCAGCTTCACCATCCGTGAGAGCAGCCACCGCATCCATAACCCGTTCACCAGCGAGAAGCTGGCGACCTTGGGCCAGGCGGTGAACCCGGCGCGGGGAACGGCCATGCTCGACCTCGCCTGCGGCAGCGGCGAGATGCTCTGCACCTGGGCCCGCGATCATCACGTGACCGGGACTGGCGTGGACATCAGCACCGCGTTCATCGGCGCCGCCCGCGCGCGGGCCGACGAGCTCGGCGTCGCCGAGCAGGTCACTTTCGTCCACGACGACGCATCGGGCTACGTAGCCAGCCAGCCGGGCGGCATCGCTTCGTGCATCGGCGCAACCTGGATCGGCGGAGGCGCCGCAGGCACCATCGCTTTGCTCCGGCGCAGCCTCGCCCCGGGCGGCATGATGCTGATCGGCGAACCGTACTGGCGCCGCGAGCCCCCCGACCAGGCCACGGTTGAAGGCTGCCACGCCACCAGCCGGGACGAGTGGCTCCCGCTGCCTGAGCTGATCGAATCGTTCGGCGGACTCGGCTGCGACGTCGTGGAGATGGTCCTCGCCGACTCCGGCAGCTGGGACCGCTACGCCGCGGCGCAATGGCTGAACATCCGCCGCTGGCTTGACGCCCATCCCGGCGATGAGCTGGCCGACCAGATGCGGGCGGAACTTACCGTCGCCCCCGCGCGCTATGCCCGGTACCAGCGCGAGTACCTGGGGTGGGGCGTCTTCGTCTTGATGGACCGCTGAGCCCGGCGAGCGGCTCTGGCCGGTCGCTTTCCCATTTCCGGTCAGTGCCGCTTTCCGGTCAGTGCCGCATTTCGATGGCGGCCGGCGACGCGGGGATGATCGCGGGCATCCGCGGCACCATGAGAAAGGTCAGTGCCGCCGCGCTGAGCGTGACCAGGCTGGCCGCGGTAGCCACGCCCGGGAAGTGCGCTGCCTGGGCCAGGAAGGGGCCGACGACGGCGCCGGCCAGGGTGGCTGCCGCCTCGCCGGTGAGGAATACGGCACTGACCCGGCCGAGTACCGCGTTGGGTATCACGCGCTGCATGGTGGTCTGCGGGATCACTTCGGACATCGAGCCGAACATGCCGATGGCTACCGCGGCGGGCAGCGCGGTAGTGAGCGACGACGAGGTGAACAGCAGGAAGTACGCGGCGGCCGTGGCCGTCAGGCTGACCGTCAGCAACGTCCGCGGCTGGATCCGGTCCAGCAGCGCACGAAGGACCGGGGCACCGAGCAGGACGCCCACGCCGAGGCAGGACAGCAGGAATCCGGTATGGTCGCTGCCGCCCAGCCGCTGGACCCCCAAAGGAATAAGCACCGCGCTGAGCGAGGCGTTGGCCAACAGGAAGATGACCGTGACGGGAAGCAGCGCCCGCGCGACGGGCTGGTGGCGCAAGACGCGCAGGCCCTCGATGAGGTCGCGGGCCACGTCGCTAATCGCGGCCTTACGGACCACGTGCTCGCCGTCCGTCCGGGAGGTCAGCACCATAGCTGCGGCGGACAGCAGGTAGCTGAGGGCGTCAGCGCAGATCAGCCATTTGACACCGTAGGCGGTTAGCAGGATCCCGCCGAGCGGGCCGCCGATGAGCTGCATGGCGCCGCCGGTGACGGCGTTGAGGGAGTTCGCGCTGCTCAGCAACGTCCCGGTGCCCACGATGGCCGGGGTGCGAGCCAGCACGGCTGGCATGTACAGCACGCCGCCGCTGCTCTCGGCGATAAGAGCGACATAGAGTACCCAGTAGTGACCGGGAGAGGTGCCGAACAACATCGCTGCCACGGCGCTCGCACGGAACACGTTGGTCGCGATCATCAGGCGTCGCCTGTCCCACCGGTCGGTGAAGACACCGGCGACGGGGCCGAGTACCAGCAGCGGCAGGTACTGCGCCGCGAGCGTTAGCCCGGTGTCGCGCAATGAGCCGGTGACCAGGAAAACGTGAGCGGGGATGGCGAGGATCAGCAACCACGAGCCGAGGGCGCTGACCAGGCTGCCGCCCCAAAGAAGCCGGAAGTCTCGTATCCGCAGAGCCTGAAACATAACCGCCACCCACCAGCTGACTATTCTGTCAGAATAGTTCTGCATATTAGTGCTCTGTCAAGACAGGAGCGGCGTGGAGCAAGCAGAGATCGGCCGCCAGTTGCGGGCCCGGCGCACCGCGGCCGGCCGGACGGTGGCCTCCGTTGCGGCTGACGCGGGCCTTTCGGTTCCCTACATCGCCAACCTGGAGAACGGTCGCGGCAACCCGACGACCGCGGCCCTGACACGCCTCGCCGAAGCGCTGGGCCTGCGACTGGTCGTGTCGCTGGTACCGGGCGAGGAGCAGGCCGGGGTGAGCGCATCACCCGAGATGCCGGCCTCGCTCGTCCGGCTCGGACGTACCGCCAGGTTCCGGCAGGCAGTCAAGGTAATCGCCACGGCGGAGGACCTTGATGCCGGCGAGTTCGCTGTCCAGCTCATAGCCGCGCTGGCCCTGATCGCGCAGAGCCTGGGCCGTGATCTCGCCGAGGCGGATTGGTGGCGCCTTCTTGACGCCCTCCTGCTCGTCGCCGCCCATCCCGCTTCGTAGACTCGCGTTCTGGCCGAGTGCGGCGGCTGGTGCGGATCGGGCCCGTAATCTGGGCTCGTGCTGGGCATAACCTGCCCAGTACGGGCTGTCCGGCGTCCGCCAGCTGACAGGACGCCAGCGCGGGGGGCCGGGGCAGGAGGGCCAGGATGAATCCGATCGCGAGGCGAGTGCGGAACATGATCAATCCGTATTCGACGACACTCACTCGATGGTGGCGCCATTCGGGTATTTACCTGCACTTGCTGGCGATGATCACGGGCCGCGCGAGGAGCTCAGGACCAGGCAGGCGCCCGTCTCCCGCGCACGGTGTGCCTACCCACGCGGAGATGGCGGCCCGAAGGAACGCCATTGATGCGCTGATGGCGAACGGGACCACCGACGGCGAAGATTGACCCGGAGGTCCAAGTCCCACATCGGTCCTGGCGCCGCGAGGAGCCGGCTCGATGTTCCATCGAACCGCCCAGAGCCGGCTCAATGTTCCATCGAGCCGGCTAGGTGGAGGAGAAACATGGCAAACGAAGAGTTCAGCAACGCCCTGGAATCCAGCCGGGAGATCGAGCTCACCGTCACCGGCCGGAAGTCCGGCCGCGAGATCTCCATCCCCGTATGGTTCGTGCGGGAGGACGAGAAGCTGTATCTGGTACCGGTCAACGGTTCGGACTCCGACTGGTACAAGAACGTGCTGAAGGTGCCGGCGATCCGCCTGGCCGCCAAGGGAGCACAGCTGACCGCAGGGGCGACGCCCATCACGGATCCGGCCGAAGTCGGTGAAATCCTCGACAAGTTCCGGGCCAGATACGGCGCTCGTGACGTGGCAGCGTACTACCCGAAGCAGGATGTCGCGGTCCAGGTTCCGCTCACCTGAACGGCGCAACCAGTCGGTGTGGCCCGGATTGGAGTGGATCTGATTGACTGTCGTCACCTGCCTTGGGGGTTTGGATGACTGCGAGTACTGACCGCTGGGCGGACGTCTATCGGGACGTTCATGCCCATCCCGAGCTGGGTTTCGCTGAAACGCGCACGGCCGGGATTGTCGAGAGCCACCTGGTGAGAATGGGTTTCGAGGTCAGCACGGGGGTTGGGGGCACCGGGGTGGTGGGTCTTTTCCGCAATGGTCCGGGGCCCACGGTGCTGGCGCGTGCCGACATGGACGCGTTGCCTGTGCTGGAGGCGACCGGGCTGCCGTATGCGAGCACGCGGGTGAGCACCGACGCGGCCGGAAATCAGATCCCCGTGATGCATGCGTGCGGGCACGACCTGCACGTCGCGTGTCTCCTGGGGGCGTGCGAACGACTGGCGGAGAGCCTGGACACCTGGTCGGGAACGCTGATGGCGGTATTCCAGCCCGCGGAGGAATTTGGTGACGGAGCCAAAGCGATGATCGACGACGGGCTCTATACGCGCTTCGGTAAGCCAGTCGTGGTTCTGGGCCAGCATGTGGCTCCACTGCCCGCCGGCCTGATCGGCCTGCACGTTGGCGTAGCCTTCGCCGCGGCGGACAGCCTGAAGGTCACCTTGCACGGCCAGGGTGCACACGGTTCGCGGCCCGAAGCCTCCGTCGACCCAATCGTGATGGCCGCCGCAATGGTCCTGCGCGTGCAGACGATCGTCTCCCGGGAGATCCCCGCCGGGGAGACCGCGGTCGTGACGATCGGCACCCTGCATGCCGGGACGGCCGCGAACATCATCCCCGACCGGGCCGAGCTGGGGTTCAGCATCCGGACCTTCAGCACCGACGTACGCGACCGGGTCATGGCCGCCATCGAGCGGATCGCCTGCGGAGAGGCGGCCACCGCCGGAGCTTCGAAACCCCCGGAGGTTGAGTCGATCGCCTCGTTCGCTGCCGTCGTCAACGACGCGGCTGCCTGCGCCCGGACGCTGCCAGCCCTGCGGTCGCTGTCGCCGATGATCGTTGACCCGGGTCCGGTGACGGGCAGCGAGGACGTCGGCCTGCTCGCGAGCGCGGCGGGAGTACCCTGCGTG
This sequence comes from Streptosporangiaceae bacterium, assembly GCA_049676235.1. Classification (GTDB taxonomy): domain Bacteria; phylum Actinomycetota; class Actinomycetes; order Streptosporangiales; family Streptosporangiaceae; genus Palsa-504. Next base: position 14,149 of record JBAUAY010000416.1, on the reverse strand, counting down.
TACTGGCTGCTGGGCGGTACCGACCCTGCGCATTTCGAGGGTGCAACCACGACCGACGAGATGGCCGCGCGGTCGAGGGATCTCCCGTCGAACCACTCGCCCATGTTCGCGCCCGTCATCGAGCCCACGCTGTCCATCGGGATCGGGGCGCTGACGGGTGCGGCGCAGATATGGCTCCAGCAGTGAACCAGTCCCTTTTCATGGGGGACCCTACGGGCGTGCTGCGGCTCGCCGGCGGCCGCACTACCAGCTGCGTCGTCTACGACGCCTCGGCCGGCTGAGCGGCACCGCCGGACGCGTACGAGCCGAGGGCTTTGATCCCGCGCACGAGCGCGCTCTCCCGCGACGTACCGTAGCCGATCAGCAACGCCGGCGGGGCGGCTGCCTGGTCGGCCCAGTGCTGGGACGCGTCCTCGAGCTGGAGACCATATCGGGCACCGGCCTCAGCCGCCGCTACCGGATCCCATCCGGCGGGCATCCGCAGCAGCAGATGCAGCCCCGCCACTTCCCCGCTCACGGGGATCCGCGGCAGATCGCGCCCGAGTGCGCTGAGCAGCGCGTCACGCCGGGCCCGGTACACGGGCCGGACCCGCCGCAGGTGCCGCGCGAATCCCCCGCTGTCGATGAACCGCGCGAGCGTGAGCTGCCCGAACGACTCACAGCTGAAGTTCTCCATGAGCTGGGCGCGGATCACCGCCCCGGTCAGGTGCCGCGGAACGACGATCCATCCCAGCCGCAGCGCGGGACTCAGCACTTTGCTCGTGCTCCCGCCGTAGGCGACACGGGCGGGGTCCATGCCCTGCAGCGCCCCGACGGGCGTCCGGTCGTACCTCAGCTCGGCGTCGTAGTCGTCCTCGATCACGAGCCCGCCGGTGTCCCGGGCCCAGTCAAGCAGCGCCACCCGGCGGCTCGCGCTGAGCACGGCCCCGCTCGGGTACGAGTGCGCGGGCGACAGCAGGACGGCGCCCACGTCGCCTAGGCTGGCCAGCCGGGAGACTTCCAGCCCCTCCGGCGAGACGGGCACCGGAACGGCCTCAAGGCCCGCCACTTCGATGATCAGCCGGTGCAGCCGGAAGCACGGGTCCTCCACGGCCACCCGCCGGACACCGCGCCGGAAGAGAACCCGGCACAGCAGCGCGAGCCCCTGAGAGAATCCGGCGCAGATCACGACGTCGTCGGCGGTCGTCCGCACGCCGCGCACGCGACCGAGGTAGGCGGCGAGGGCGGCACGCAGCGCCAACTCGCCGCGAGGCGGCGGGTAGAGCAGCCCACTGTCCGGAGTCTCCCTTAGGACGTCGCGGTAATGACGGAGCCATTCGGCCCGCGGGAACAGAGCAGGGTCAGGCAATCCGCTGCCCGGCATGGTGGCGCCGCCGGGACCGGGCGGCAGCGGCCAGTAGGGCCCGGCGACGGCATCCATGGCGGCGTCCGTGGTGAGACCGTCGCCGCCGGGACCTGGGCTGGTCGGAGCTCCGAGTCCGTTCGCCCGCACCCGCGTGCCCGATCCCTGACGTGCTTCGAGGTATCCCTCGACGATCAGTTGCTCATAGGCACCGACCACGAGCGCCCGTGACACCGACAGCTCCCCGGCCAGGACTCGCGACGGCGGCAAGGGCGTCCCGGGCGGCAGCGACCCTTGCGTGACGGCCCGCCGAAGGCTCTGTTCCAGCTGCGCCCGGAGGCCGCGGGGCCGGGACCGGTCAAGGTCGACCAGCAGGTCGGAGGGGAAATTGGTCTTGGTATAAATAGCCGATTGGACCTTTCTAGACGAGCCACTTGTCTCGCATTCTAATGAGATGTCGCAATCAGTGCTCATCCTCGGCAGCCAGGGCGTCCTGGGCTCGCTGCTCGCCGACGCATTTGACCAGGCAGGCTGGACCACCACCAGGTCCAGCCGCCGGTCCTCGGCGGTTCCCGGAATCCACCACGTGGACGTAGCCATTCCCGAATCGCTGGAGAACGTTCTCGATGACGTCAAGCCGGACCTCATCGTCAGCAGCGTTCCCGACGCCAGCCTGACCGCCGAACGCGCTGTCCTCCGCCGTGGCGGCCTTATCCTCAACGTCTCGACGCTCGCGATCTCGGACATCCGGCGGCTGCGCGCCGTGCCGCCCAGCGACCAGGACGGCACGGCCGTGGTGTACGCGGGCATCGCGCCGGGGCTGTCCAACCTCATCGCCGCCAGCCTGCTCGCCGGGCATCCCGAGGCCGACGAGATCGAGATGGCCTTCACCATCTCGGCGAACGGCAGCACCGGGCCCGCCGCAGCCGACTCCGCCTACGACGAGCTGACCGCCGCCGCGCGGTACCGCACCGCCGTCATCCCCCTGCCGTCGCCGTTCGGCCGGACCCGCTGCCTTGGCTTCGGCGGACCGGACTACACCGGCTGGCTCGGCCCGGTCGCCGAGGGCAGGACCGTCTCCCCCTACCTCTGCCTGACACCGCGCGCGATTCGCTACGCCCTCCTCGCGGCCAACGCGGCCGGCCTGATCAGCCGCCTTCCCCGTAAGGTCGCGTCCGCCAAGCCGCCCGCCACGTCCTCGGCCGCGTCCACCGAGCCTGTCGCCCACTGGATCGCGGTGCGCCGGAACGGCACTCTCCTGGCCGCCCGTACGATCCGCTGCCAGGGCGACTACCGTTCGTCTGCCGCGATCACGGTTCTATTCGCCCGCGCCCTGACCGAAACGGCCGTCGCGTCGCGCCCCGGCGTCCTGTTTCCCGAAGAAGCCGTCACCCTTGACGACCTCCGTCCCGGCCTCGCTTCCGCCGGGATTACGATCTCCGAGGAGAAGATGGCTCGATGAAGCATCGTGGCGGGCACCGTGTGCGCGGCTGATTGAACGAATAGTGAGTTGATCAGCTGAGCGCGGCAGGGAGGACACGACTGCTCGCTATCACGCGCTCGTATCCGAGGGGGCATGCCCGTAATGTGCCGATAGGTGATTGTCGCGATTACGCGCTGTCCCTTCGGAACTCGCCCGCCCAAGGCCGCAAACCCGCTGGTCAGGCACCTATGCCCGATGCACGAGGCGCGCCAACCTGCGCTGTACTGCCCGATGGAGCGTGGAGATCAGGAGCGCCCACGCCTCGGGCATCAGACCGGGTGGCCTCAAGACGGTAAGACGAACGTATCCGCCAGCGCCCGTTCGGGAATCACCACCGCAGATGGTCCGTCTTCTCAGCCAGCGTTGCCGCTGACCGCACAACTGCCGATATGGCTATAAGCTCAGATGGTGCGCAGCGGCCAATAGCTCGTGCGGCTAGCCGTTGATCACGGACGCCCCCGGGGGGGTTACGCATGCGGCGTAATCTTGATCTGCAGTTAGGAGATCAATGCAAGACGGCCCACGTATTCTAGTTGCTGCCGCGCTGGCAAAGATCATAGAACCTCTTTTGCGACAGTCCCTGATTGACGCCAAGGTACGCATCGCCGAGGATGAGGCTGCGGTTCAGCACGCCATCAATGACCGCTTGAGATTTGACGTAGTAGTTGCCGACCTCACCTGGAACGACTATGCCGTCGAGTACTCGTTCGACGGGCTTGACGTGCTGAACGCCCTTCGGCACGCAGGCAGGCAGACACCCGTAATATTCGCTGCCCAAGGTCACGGGCTTGAGCGTGATCACCTGGACGAGGCCGTCGAGCAGCCCGAGGTAGCGGGCATCTACCGAAAGGCAACAGGGCCTGGGCCACTTATCGAGGCCATCGATATTACCGTCAGCGGGAGCAGCCTAGCGGCCTCCCGGTTTCCGTCGGGAGCTAGTCCACCGGATATTCCGCGGATTCATGCCTATTTTAAGAAAGGCAAAGGTACGACTGCGGCCCGTTTGGCCGGAGCGATCGCTTCAGGCCGGGCGGTAAACCATGAAACGCTCGCCAGCGCCGCGCACGTCGGATACGACACTGCCGCTAAACTCGTCGATTACCTTGGGCCTCTGATCAAAGATCGACACGAGCATAGTCACGAGCTTAAGATGACCCCCGAGGCCGTTTACCGATGGTGCGGTGAACATGAGCGTTATATCCTGAGCTGGTGCCGCCGTAATGGTTATAGCGACATCGCGACGCGGGTCACCGCGGCAGTGGTGTCATGAACCGCCCCGTCTTCGCCTGATGCCGTAGGCCCAGCTAATCAAGGCCGGTGCGCCGTCCACAGCGACTGGACGTTGGCGGATCCTCGCTGCCCGGCTAGGCGCTCGTGGCTGGAGCGTGCAAGTTCTTGCACGGACGAAATACGATCTGGCAAGGATCTGCCTGATAGCCCGCCAATGGAGCCCGTTGCTTATTTTCCATAGATAATCTGTTTTGTCCGAAGCTGACCCACGAGAGCAGTGACGGTTCTGCGGCGCACAACGGCGGTGCACCTTTCGACATCGCTGAAATCAGTCGCTGAAGCGCGCGAGACGACCGAACGGCGCTCGCGGAAGCTCTCGCTGAACCAGCCGACGAGGGCGAGGGGGGCGCCTTCGGCCCGGGTAGCCCTGTGGTCATGGCCGCACGGGCTACCCGGGCCGGGGGATTCCCGGAGCCGGACGACACCCGCAGTTTCATCCGCTGGCGACGAGTCAGGCGGCCCACGCGCGACCGCACGCCGTTGCTCGCGCCGCCGGGTGTTATGATGACAATGTGAGTAGCACTAACAGCATATTGGGGATTGACCACACGAGCCCGGTGCCGCTGCATGAGCAGGTCGCTGCGGCTGTCCGCCGGGCGATCGCTGAGGGCGAAGCGCGATCGGGTGAACGGCTTCCGCCAGCAAAGGACCTCGCCGCCGTGCTCGGAGTCAACGCCAACACGGTTCTCCGGGCGCTGCGGACGCTGCGGGATGAGGGACTGGTGGAATTCCGCCGCGGCCGCGGAGTTTCTGTGACCGGGATCGCGCCGCAACGCAGCCTGGTTGTGGCGAAGGCGCGTGAGCTGGTGGCGGTGGCTCGGCGATGCGGGTACCGGCCAGCTGAGCTGGCGGAGATCATCGAGCAGGTATCCATGGAGCTGCCATGAAGACGGCCCTGCCCGGCGGGCTGCCTAGCGTCGGCGCAGATCTGGAGGCCCTGATCAAGGAGGCGCGCAGGCGCCAGCACCGCCGCTATCTGGCGGTCGGCCTGGCGGTCGTGGTGATGCTGGCTGGAGCGGTGGGCGTCACGGTCAGCGTGACCGGGCCGGGCGGTCACGGGCCCAGCCACCAGGGGGCCCGCCGCGTGCCGACGGCCAGGGGCAAAAGCCCGTCGTCCACGGTATTCGCACGGTCCGCGATGCCCCGGTTCTTCGCGGATGCCGTGACGACCGGCGAGGGAAACGAGTCGCTTCAGGTGCGCGCATCAGCGAACGGCAGGCTGGTGGCGCAGGAAGAGCATATGACGGGCGTCTATGGGCTGGCCGCTACCGGTGCCGATAGCTTCGTCATCGCGTTGCAGGCAGGCGCCGGATGCGCGGCTCGGCTTTACCGGGTCCAGCTCAATGGGCAGGGGCACCCGGGCGGCCTTTCGCCGGTAGGTCCCGAACTGCGCGGCCTCGTTTGGTCGCTGGCGGCCAGTGCGGGCGGCGGGATCATCGGCTACGCGGTCAGCGGCTGCGCTAAAGGCGATCCGGGGTACATCGGGATCTTCGATACCCGCACCGGGCGCTCGGAGCGGTGGAGCGACGTGAACCTGGGTGGAGTAAGCCCGGGCAACGTGGCCATGCAGGGGGCGTTGTCGATGTCGGCCAGCGGAGGATTGCTCGCGTTCACCGGCTGGGATGTAGCAGGCGAGGGCAGGTACACAAGCCAGGTCGTGCGCGTGCTTTCCACCACTGCGCCCGCGGGCACGGTGGCCGAGCGCAGCCATGTCGCGCTCCGTGGACCGGTTTCCCAGCCGGAGCTGACCGCTGCGAGCCTGAGCCCTGGCGGCACCTTCTTCTACCTGGCCACGCAGACCGGGAGCCGGACCGGACGCGTCACCGATGTCGCCAGGTACCGGACCTCCACCGGGGAGTTCCTGGGGAACCTGGCCAGCCTCAGGGGCACCCCGACGCAGATGCCGAGTCAGATGGCGCTCGATGTCTCCGGCCGGTTCTTGCTCGTTCCCTACTCACTCGACCCGGGGGACTTGTCCACGCTGAAGGCGGCAGGGATAGACGTCACGACCGGGGCAGTCACGACCTTGACGATCCAGCTGCCGGGTACCGCCGGGATGGATCCAGAGACGGGCATGAACACCGCCTGGTAGCCCGAGACGCGTCCCTTCTCACCAACCTGAACTATATGGGAGGAACCATGACCATCGCGTTTCCTGGAGAGTCAGCCGAGTACCGGGCCGCGCGGGATCGGCTGCTTGAGCAGGAGATCGAGCTGCGCCGTGCCATGGAGGCGGTGGCTGTCGCGCGACGGCGGTTGCCGCCAGGCGGGGTGCTGCCGGAGGATTACGTCTTTCAGACGAAAGGGCCAGGCGGCAACCCGGCTGAGGTGCGGCTGTCGGAGTTGTTTGCGCCTGGCAAGGACTCGCTCGTGATCTACAGCATGATGTTTCCCCGCGATCCCGACGACGAACGGCCGGGTCCGCAAGGCGGGCAAACCGCGTTGCTGCCCCTCGCCGCGGGCCCCTGCCCGTCGTGCACCGCCTTGCTCGACCAGCTTGACGGCGCGGCAGAGCACGCCTCCCAGCATGTCAATCTTGCGGTCGCCGGAAAGGCGCCGATAGAGCGAATCCTCACCTTCGCCAGCGAACGCGGCTGGCGCCATCTGCGCCTCCTGTCCTCGGCCGGTACCACCTATAACCGCGACTACCTCGCCGAGACCGCCGAAGGCAACCAGCAGCCGATGCTGAACGTGTTTCACCGCGACGGAGAAACGATCCGGCACTTCTGGGGCTCAGAACTTTTCTACGCACCAGCCGACCCTGGGCAAGAGCCCCGCCACGTCGGCACCATCGAGCCGCTGTGGAACCTGTACGACCTCACCCCCGAGGGGCGCGGAACCGATTGGGACGAGCAGATGAGCTACTGACTTCGTGCGATCCGTCCAGGTGTCTCTTGCGTTGCCCTTACATCCACCGTCATGCTCGACACGTGCGGCATGCAACGCCGGAAGACCTTGATCGCGTGGAGGCGTTGCTGGTGGAGCTACGCAAGCTCCCCCAACTGCGGGAGCGCAAGCGCGGTTACTTCTCGCGTGGATCCCGGGCGTTCCTGCACTTCCACGAGGATGCCGGTAACCTCTACGTCGACGTCAAGCTCGACAGCGCGTTCCAGCGCGTAGGGGTCACCAGCCCCAATGAACAGGCCGATTTCCTCTCCCGGGTGCGAAAGGCACTCCAGTCGACCACCTAGCGGGCCTGCCCGGCCGGGCCGGGGACGGCCGACCTGGTCTGGTGCCGCGACGTGCTCGGCGCCCTGGTTTATGCCCGATTGCTCGCGACGAGCGCGGCTGCCCCGATTTCAACTTCGGTTTCTTCACCGGGGAAGAACTCCTCAAGAAACGATTCCGCGTCATAGGAGACGAAGGCGGTTGCAGAAGCCGCAGCCGCGGGCGGACGGGCGGACTGAGGTATCGCCAGGCGGTTTGCCGCGATCCGTCGCACTTCCTGATATTCGTCAGGTGACCCGCCCGGATCCTTGACGTATGCCACCAGAACCACTGCGTGATGGGGCTCCACTGCGAACAGCAAGCGGACCTGCACGTTGTCGGGAACACCTGGCCGCAGCTCCATCACGCCGGCCAGCAAAGGGACGCTGTCCTGATCCCTGGGCCCGGAGGCAACTTGGGAGATGGGCGCAAAATCCGGAAATTCCTGCAGCAGCTCATCGATCTTCGCCAGCAGGCGCTGACTGGCAGCGGCCGGGTCTTCCTCCTCGACCGTCAGGGCGAGAAGTTGACGATGCAGTTCTGAGAGCTGCTCCTGGACCCCCGCTTCGCGGATTCGCACCCTGTCGGCTAGGTCCTCTCTCCCGAGCGTGACCGCGACGTCGCGCTGGCCAGCGAGCTTGGCGGCTATCTGCTCTAGCTGGCTGACCTGCAGCTCGACGCGCTTTCGTGAGGTTGCCGCGTCGACGACGTCTCGGTGGACTTCTGTCAGGGTGTCCGGCTGGCGCTGGTAGGAGACTTCGAGAGCACCCCTGGAATCATCCGATGGTCGGGGGACGGATTCCAACGGGACAACCAGCGGCGGGCCGAGGCTATCGGGCGCGGCGAGCATCGCCAGTACCGCCTCGCCGACGGTGCGGGCCAGTTCAGGTTCAGTGGCCCGGAGGTCTATGAGCCAGTCGCGGATCTCGTCGTGCATCCGTAGCTCGTAGCCCATGACCGTACCCCCTCGGGCGCAGTACCTTACTGTACTGCGTTATCGAGCCTCGTCATTTGCCAGGCGCCCGGACCGGTTGCCTGGAACAGAGACCCTCTCGTGTCCGGAAATGGTGGCTCAAAATCTATTGGGGATCATGCGGTCAGCAGGTGAGGGTCACTGTTTGGTCCGCGGGTGGGACAGGCTGGTCTTGTCCGAAGGAGCCCGGGTTTTTGGCAGCGGCGGGCATATTCTGAAATGGTGAGCCATTAGGGAACAAGTACCGTAGCGTCGAGTACGCCCGAGTATTCTTTGCACACTGCACTATCTTCGAAGCGGTCATCTCGATAGGGACAGAGGCGTAGTCGCCGCTGGCGCAATTCTCGTAGGCGCACAAATCAACCGTTGCCGAACCCTTGGCGGTCGCAGTCGGCTTTCCCCAGTCCGCCCAGATCAAGTTTCTGGCGGTAATATCATCGGTATTGCAGACCACCAGCACTACGCCCGGCATCACCTGGGGGTTGCTGCCGCAAAAGCCTAGCGCTACCGGCGGGGGAACGGGCTTGGTCGCGTGACTGCATGCGGTGAGAAAAAGCAGCGGGAACATAGAAATCGCCACGATCGCGCGCGTCTTCCCTGCCAACACGTTCATCGCCTGTTCGTGCCCTAGCCCCGGGTACCTCGTTACCAGTTCGGCCTAACAAACATGAGGCCGGAATACGGTAACGATGCGATCACGATCGGGTCACATGCCGACCGGCGCCGATCGGGCGGCCTTTCCTGGCCTCCTGGGGGCTGCCGTTGTCTCCACCACGCGTGCCGGAACGTAGCGACGAGCCGTCAACTAGGCTGGAACACCACCTGGCCACCACATTCGCCAGAGACTAAGCCAGAACAGCGGGCCTGGCCGGGCTGGAAGCCCGGGCTCAAAACACATGCGAGAGGCTGCAGGGCCAGCGTGATCGCGATCAGCGAAACCGGGAGAAAGGTAGACACATGAACTCATCGACGCGGATCATCCGGGCGGCACTGCTAGCGGCCGCCGCGGCGGCGCTGGCTGCTGCGGCTTACATGCTCCGCGAAAAATACCAGGAGGCTGAGGCCGCCGTGCAGAACATCCAGGACCAGCTTGATGCCCTGGATCCCGCTACGCGGGCCGCGGTCATTGCCCGGCTAACCTCAGATGAAGTTAAAAGGGTCCGCAGCGAATAGCTCTGACCACACGGGCGATGACCAGGTCGGGCTGAGCTGGAACTCGCGACAGGCCCTGCCTGCCGAGGATCAGCAGCGGGATCACCGCGACGAACAGGTTCAAGCTGATCACCAGGGCCAGATGCTTTCCCTCGATCTGTTTGAACCGCCGGGACGACTGCAGCAAGAACCCCACCTGCCGGTGCTGCTCAAGCTTCTCCTGATGCTGTCGCAGCCACTGCTGAGCGCTAGCCCTCCACGCCGTGAGCCGCCCGGTCCGGCCGCGGTCCGGTTCGTCCGCCGCGTCATCCCGGCTCAGTTCAGCCTCGGCGTGAGTCCCCCGGCGCGGGATCCGGCGCCACCCGGTCCTGCCCTGGGCGGTCCTGGCCGGAAGTTGACGGCGCAGAGTCCGCTGTCCGTTCCGGGCGATCAGCCGCGCCAGGGTCCGAGGCTGGATTTCGCGGGCTAGGGCCCTCATCACAAGGCACCGACGATCACCTGCTCATCGGCCCTGGGGCCGGCACTACTCTGACCCGCCATCCGTACCTTCGGCGTCAGCGTGCTCCCCTGCCTAACCCGACGTTGCGATGGCGGTGTTCCTGGCTCAACCCGACTTACGGTAGGCGAGTTTCGCTAGAGATAACTCACCCGGCAGGGATGATTTCCCCGCTGAGCGGGGGGCCGTGCCGCAGGAGCCGCCGTGCTGAGCGTCCGCTGTATTTACTCGCTCTCACAAATTAGCGGCCCAGCTCGGGATGATCGGCACGGCTCGGTTATGAGTGACCGGCGTATGACTGATCGCGATTGGCGTCCATGTACATCTCCGAGACTACGGGCCATGTGCCGTCGCTTTGGCGTTGGAGGACGTGAAGGGAATGGTTGTCTCGCTCGTCGATGACACCGCCGTCGAGCAGTCTCTGTCCTTCGATGAGGAGGTGCGTCGACACTAGGACGACCTCATTGGTGAGTACGCGGATGCTGCTCTCGGGGGTTGCTTTGAGCGTTCCCGCGTTGAAGTTGGCGTCGGCGAACAGGCCGCGCAGGTAGGTGATGATCTGTTGGCGACCGTGCTTGACGCTGCCGAAGGCGTTGACCCAGTCGGCGTCTTCGCTGTAGACGTTGGCGAGCTTGTCGACGTTGCGTTCGCTGAACCCGGCGAGCAGCGATGTGAGGGTCCGGGCGATCGCTTCCTGGTCGCGTGGGGCCAGCGCCGAGAGGTCCGGGGGCGGGCATTCAGTGGTCATATTCTTTCTCCTTGCTGGTCACTGCGGTCGGGTCATGTAGAAGGGTGCTCCGAAGCCAGTGGTAGACGACCTCTGACCAGATCTCCTGGCCGAGACCCCCGCAGTGGCCGCCAGCGCCCTGGTGCTCGGTGAGCTGAACGAGCTGTGACGGGGCCGCCAGCGCGTCCATTAGTGTCTGGCCGCCGCCGCCAGCGAAGTCGTGCTCGGCCTCGATGATGAGGGTGGGGCAGGTGATCTGCGGCGCGTGCTGGAGCATGGTGAACCGGCGCAGCTCGGTGAAGTACTTGCCGATGGTGTCGAGACCGTGGGCCGCCATCCGCGCGCCGAAGAACTCGGCGCGCCCGGCGCTCATCCGCATCTGGGCTTTCACGACGGGGACGGCGATCTCTCCCGCCAGCCCGCCGGGGATGCGGGCGCTCATGTCCGGTTGCGCCGGGTCGCAGACCAAGGCGGCCAGGCGGTGGTCGAAACAGGCGGCCCGGGGGGCGAGGTAGCCCCCGAAGGACCGCCCGACGAGCACGAGCGCGTCGGGGTTCACCTCGGGCCGGGTCAGCAGCCAGTCGAGAATGGGAGTGAGCACGTGCTCAAAGTCCGGCCGCAGGAATAGGCGCTGGGTGTAGAGAGCCTCTCCCTGGCCGGGCCCTTCGAAGACCAGCGCGTTGTACCCGCGTTCTACGGCGGCAGGGACATTGGCCCAGCCGGCTTCCGCGGTCGAGTCGTACCCGCAGGGAAAGATGACCGTCGGTCTGGCCTCGCGCGTACCGTCAGGGGCGAAGAGGTATCCGTTGACCGTTGTGGTGTCGTAGGGGATGCGGACTGCTTCGGCGGGGTGGTCCATCAAGGCGGTAGCCGCTCTGAACGTGTCGACGTGGGCGTGGTAGGCATCTTGGAGGCGGCGGCCGTCGAGGTCCGAGCGTAGGTAGTAGAAAGCCTGACGGTAGTACTCGCTGGCCCGCAGGAAGCCGTGACGAGCGCTCATCCGTTCACCTGAAGCCTGGGCCTGCTCGGCGGTTTGCCGCGCCTGGTCGGCGGTCCTTGACCAGGCGTCGTACCACGCGGTGCCGTTCGGCTTACCGATCCGCCGGGCGGTGGCCAGCGCCTCGCCCAGGTCGGCGCTACCGGCTATCGCGACCGCCAGTGTCCGCATCAGCTGGCCGTCGTAGGACGCGTTGCGGAACAGCACCTTCGCTGGGTCAGCCATGGTGACTTCCTTCCGTGCTGGGCTGCTGGGTGGCAGCGGGGGCGGGTGGCGCCTGGGGACAGGATCCGGGGTCTGATCCGGAGGGTTCGCTGGGGTGCGACGCGGTGACGCATAGCTGCTCCAGGCAGGCGACAAGCTCCATCACGCCGGCGAAACGGCGGCCCTCGCTGGCCGAATCAGCCCGCCTGGCCGTACCCGTCAGCCGCCCGTCGCTCGACCGGGTGATGTCGATGAGAATCTGCATGCTCTGAGCATGCTCCGGGGCGAGACGGCCGTCCCTAGGTGCAATGCCTAGCCGCAGGGGACGCTAGCTGAACGCCTGCTGGCGCAGGTCCCGCCTTGAGGTGATCCCCAGCTTCCCGAAAATGTGGCCCAGGTGGTAGTCGACGGCTTTCGGGCTGACGTACAACTGGGCGGCGACCTCACGGTTGGTCATCCCCTTCGCTACCAGGACGGCGACGTCGCGCTCCCGGTCGGTCAGCTCCAGAGGGGAACGGGATCCTGGCCGGCTGACGGTGATCTTTTGTGAGGCCAGGTCGGCCTCTACCCGGCGCAGGGACGGTTCTGCGCCCGCCTTGGCGAACAGGTCGCGGGCGAGGCGAAGCTGGTCGACAGCCTGGCGTCGCCTGCCCCCTCGGGCGGCCAGCAGCTGACCGAACCTGTGATGCAGCTCGGCCCGATCCAGTAGTGGATCGTCCGTGCCGAGTAGGGCGATCGCCCGGCCGTAGCTGGAGCACGCCTGATCGGGGCGTCCCCGGGCCGCCTCCAGATGGGCGCGGAGCCCCGCAATGCGGGCTTGCATATCCAGGCCGCGTTGCTGTGCTGCGGTGCCGAGCAGTTCGATCTGCCCGGCGGCTTGGGCCAGCTCGCCGCGATCGATCATCGCCCCGATCAAGGTGGGCCACCATGCCAGGGAGGTCGACATGGGGATCAAGTCGGGGTTCTCGACCAGCGGGGCGAGGACCTGCACGACCTGCTCTGGATCGTTGCGGGCCCTCGCCACCGCGGCCTGGGCGACGCGAGTGGTGATGACCGCCTCGATCGTGCCGGCTTCTCCCGCCGCGGCGTCTGCCGCCGCCAGGTGCTCGGCGGCTCGCTGCCACTCGCCCCGGCCGCCGAACAGTCGCGCCAGTGCGGCGTGCACCTGCGCGTCCATCCAGACCCGCCGTTCGACCGACACCAGCGACAGGGCCGCCCGGGCATGGACGAGCGCTTCGTCCCACTCCCCTGAGCTCAGCAGCAGCTGCGAGAGCTGCATGTGTGCTCTGGGCAGCTGGACAGCGGCGGCGCCGTGGCGAGCCAGCCGGATCGCCGCCCGCAGGTCTGCGATGGCCACCGTCGTGTTTCCGGCATAGAACCCCATGACGCCGCGCGCGATGAGCAGGTCGGCGTCAGCCGCCGGCACGCTCTCAGCGGGCTGAGGCAGCCGACTGGCCAGGCAATTGAGGGCCGCAGCGGCACCTTGGTCCGCGGCCGTTCCGGCCGTGAGCGTTATCCAGCCGCTTTGCTCCAGCTCGGAGGGCAGGTTGCGCAGCGCCAGCAGTCTCGTTGCGGCGTCGATGGCTTCCTTGCCCCGGCCCTGGGTGTGATACAAGGTGCCGAGGTGACCGAGCGCCGCGGCGGCAGCTTCACCGTCAGGCTCCGGTCCGCCCGCCGACTTCGAGGCCTCGATGAGCCAGGATTCTGCGGGGGCGCTGGCCGCTTCCTCCCAAGCCAGCTGTCCGAGGACCAGGCTCCGCAGCGGTCCTTCGCCACATCCCTCCACCCGTCCACGCAGCCCAGCGGCGCGCGCCGTCTGCCCGTCCTCGAGCAGCAGCCGGGCTGCTCGCAACATCCGCCGTTCGTTCAGCTGAGGACCCGAGCCAACAGATGAGGCCCACAGCAGATACGTGGCCGCCACGCTCCGGGCTCCTTCGCCGGCCCTCCCGGCCGCCGACTCATCAAGATCTCGGGCCAGGTCGTCGTCGGTCCCTTCCGCTGCGGCCACCCGGTGCCGCAGGGCAGAGGCCGCGTCAAGGGATTCTGCCGCAGCCCGGTGCAGCTCCCGGCGCCGGGTGGGAGCAAGGTCGGCGTACAGCGCCGTCCGGTACAACGGGTGGGTGAAGGCCGCGGGCGTACTCGCCTCACCAGGCCACCACGCCACGAAGCCCGTCCCCAGCAACGCCTCCAACGCCTCGGCTGGATGGTTGACCCGGGCGATCCGTCCGGCCACCGGCAAGGGCACCGCCTCGCCCACGACGGACAATGCCGCCGCCAA
>JBAUAY010000415.1:0-1767 GCA_049676235.1 Streptosporangiaceae bacterium | reverse complement strand
TGGGCCCGGCGGTAGTGCCCGGTCAGGACCTCACTGAGGTCACCGGGCCGGTAGGCCGAGGCGACGATGCGGTGGCAGATCCGGCAGCGGGTGACCGGAAGCTGGGTGACGGTCACAGGGAAGCGGCGAGAAGGTGACTTGCTCATTTGCCTCGATGATGCCAGGGTCCGATGAGTCTTCGGAGCTGGCCGCCTGCTCCGGCCGGGCCCGCTGGCCTGCACATGCAGCGGCCGGGCCCCCCTTGAAGGACCCAGCCGTGTTGCCGGCGATTAGACGGCCGCGCCGCGGTAGGCGGGCGTGCTGGCAGCGTCCATTTCAGCGGTGATCGGGGAGGGCTTGAAGCCCTTGACGACCAGCCACACGCCCAGCGAGAACTCCCAGGCAGCCACCGGGATCACCGGGAGTACGGCGAGCCCGGTCAATGAGGCGTGCTGCCCGAACAGCGTCGCGAATACGGCGATGATGAGCAGCGGGCCTCCGATGAGTCCCATCACGGGAATGACGCGGGGCACGAGCCGGGACCGGTACAGCAGGGAGCCCAGCAGCAGTGCGTTGATGCCCGGCATGAGGCTCTGGGAGAGCAGGAAGGTCCAGTTGTAGACCGCGACGTGCGACGCGCCGGTGGTGACCAGGAAGGCCGTATTGGCTCCGGCCGCCCCGCCCAGGTCCTGCCGCAAGGTCACCAGCGAAAGGAGGCTGATGACGCCGGTGAAGATCATGGCGGTTTCCAGGACGCGGGCGGCGACGAAGCCCAGGGCGACGCCTTCGTTCTGCCGCTTGACGACCGGGTACAGCGTGACGGCGGTGCCGATGCCGGCCAGCGCGACGATCACCTCCAGGAAGCCGCCCACGAGCACGCCGGTGTGGGAGCCGGAGCCGAGGATCCAGTCCCGGTGGTTCTTCACCGGGCCGTAGAGGGCGAGGGTGGGGATCGAGACGAAAGTGATCAGGTAGAAGACGCCCGCGACGAGCGCGGTCTTCCTCGTTGAGGTCATCGGGATTCGTCTCGTTGCTTTCGTGGCCGGGGTTTGTACGGTGGTGGCCATGTCGGTCTCCTTTTCGCGGATGGCTAAGTTACCGGGTCTCGATGGTGGGCATAGGGGATAGCCGGGTTCGACGTAAGTGACCGAGATCAGGGGCAGGCCCAGGTCGCGCGTTTTCTGGAGCAGGCCATAGAGCGCGGCCTGGTCTGTTACGGGGCCGTGGATGATGGTGGTGCCGTCGCTGTCGCGGGTGAGGCTCAGTCCGTCGAACCAGGCGGCCCATCGGGAATCGAGGTGCCCCTTGAGGCGGATTTCGTACCGTCCCGGGTTGTGATGAGGGCCGGTCGGCATTTCGCTCATGGTGCTCCTTCTGCTGTCGCTGGCCTGGACGGATCTCCGCCGGCGTTGCGGACCTTCGCGGGTCTGATCGAAAGCTAGAAGCCGATGTGGTGAGCTGGCATCACCACACGTGGGGATTGATGTGGTGATTCGCGCAACGGCGGGCACGCGGTCAGGGGAAGGAGACACCCTTGGCCGGTGCCCGGCACGGGTCGGCCCAGTTGCCGGGCGGGGCGGGACCCCAGGCCTGCTCCGGGCCGGGGGAAGTGAGCGACGGGTCAGGGTCGCCGGTTGCCGGTTCGCGGCAGCAGGTTGAGGTCCTGCGCTCGGCGGACCGCGGCGCGGCGGCTGGTCACGGCGAGCTTGGCGTAGATGTGCTTGGTGTGCGTCCGCACGGTGTTCAGGGACACCATGAGCTCGCGGGCGATGGCCGGGCCGTCCAGGT
>JBAUAY010000414.1:0-2922 GCA_049676235.1 Streptosporangiaceae bacterium | reverse complement strand
GGAATTGTGCTGACCCACTTCATCGTCTCGGACGATGTCGAGCGCTCTCGGCGCTTCTACACCGAAGTACTCGGCGGCAGGGTGGCCTTTCCCGGAGATCCAGTCAATGTTGCGCTCGCCAACAGCTGGATCGTCATCAATGGCGGCGGAGGCCCGACCGATGACAAGCCGGCGGTCATCCTGGAGACGCCGCGTGATCCCGACCGGGTCAGTAGCTTCCTTAATATCCGGGTTAAAGACATCGAGGCCGTGTACGCCGAGTGGAGCGCCCGGGGTGCTCAATTCCTGACGCCGCCGAAACAGCACCAGTTCGAGAAGCGCTGCTACATCCGTGATCCCGACGGTCATCTGATCGAAGTGGGACAGACCACGGACCCAGAGGGTGACTGGTCGCCCGCTCACTGGCCATCGAGTACGCCCGCCGAGGAGTCCGAGTGAATGCCGGGATCACCGGCGAAATCCGTCACATCGACGGCGGCCAGCCCTGGACACTAGCCTCGATCTACCGCGTGATGCTGAGGAGTTGAGATCGGTGGGTGGCGCGCCCAGGTGACCATCGGCGACCCTCGCCGCTGGCCGCCGCGTCCGACTGCACCGTGACAGGCGACGTCTCCGCCCTGCCACCTGGCCAATAAGAACCGCTGATCAGCCATCTACCGATGAAGCCGTGCCACATACGTGCCACACCCGGCGCGCCAGGGCGGCGGCGCCGGGCCACACTCGCGCAGACACCGCGATCCGGGGCTCATCAGCGAGTCCGTGGACACTGTGCTTCGGTCTTGCCGCAGTTCCGATCGCACGGCTCGCCTATGACGCGCCATGGGGCGGGCACCTCTGGTTTTCACGCCGACTCGCCGTCCGGACCCTGGTCAATGGGGAACTGCATCCGTCCAAGCCCGGTCGACGATCAAGGACGGGCCGGTCTTCTCCGGCCCGAAGTCAGGTCAGGGGAGTCTCACCGGTGGCCTCCGCCCACTGCCACGTGTCGGTGTACTGCTGGAACTTCGCGATCTTGCCGTCGGCAATGTCCCACACATGAGTGACCTGTGCGTCGAGGGCCTTCCCGGTCGCTTGCACGATCCCCTTGTAACGGCCCTCCATCACCACTACCGAGCCGCTATCGAGGAGGCGGTTGATCTCGATACGGAAGGTGTCACCGCAGGTTGCCCGTGTGCGGGCGAAAACTCCCTCAGCGACGGCCTCAGGCCCGATGAACGAATGACCGGGCCAGAAGGTGGCATGCTCCGCCTCGTTCCACTCGATCCCTGGGTCCATGGCGGCCAGTACGGTAGGTGCGTCGCCCTGGGCGAACGCTTCGTAAAGGCCCTGCAGGAACTGTGCGTTGTCGGCCATCTTGATCCCCCCTTGGTCGAACGCGGAATCGCGTCCGGTTGAGCAAGCTGCTCGATCGTCAGTGTTGCACGCACGAAGCCGCGTGGCTAGGCCCAGCTCACAGCAGCCGGACGGCAGGTCAATGCGCCCGCTTCGTTGGCCGCGCCGGGCCGGAAGGTGCCAGAGTCCATCTTCTCCACAGGGGAGATGAGTGATCGAGTCAAAGCGGCCCGCTCACTGTCGGCGCCTGCGACGAAGGAGGGGCCAAACCAGTGGTCGGCCCTGGCCGAGTGTCGGGTACGGGCGACCGGAAACGCCCGGGGGCTTACGCCGCCTCACATCGACGGCAGCGGCTGCGGCGGCTCAAGTGGGATCGGCGGCGGCTGCGGCTCCCCGAACGCTGCCTCGGCCGCCGACATGGCGCCGTAGTCGGTCGCAAGGTTGGCGTAGATCGAGTAGATCAGCGTGATGAAGATCCCGAGCTTGAGCCACAGCGTGGGCGTGAAGAAGAACAGGCAGCAGATCAGCGGGAAGTTGATCAGCCAGTAGATCGCGCCCCACATGTGGACCTTGTACTGGGTGTACGGGTTGGTGGACAGGTCTTTGAAGAGCGGTTTCATCCAGCCGTGCCGGATGTGCACCGCCGTATGCGCGGCGTGCAGCTGGGCGACCTCGGCGCGCAATTGGCGGATCTCGGCGATCAGGGACTCGGTCTCAGTCATAGCACCAGTATCAGCGCGCTCACCACGCCCTGGCCGGTCAACGCCAGGAAATCACGGTCACTCCCGGCTAGCCCGGTACAGGGGCTCACCCTGCGCATAGGCAGGCTGACCTGCTGCGCAAACCGACTTTCTAAGCAATGAGTCATTTATCAGCGCGCACCTTGGCGGAGCTTGCCGGGGCCGCTGTTGGAGTCACTAAAGTCTGACAATGACCAACGAAGATACGCCGCCAGGGCCACTGCGGCGCGGGCTCCGGACGGACGGCCGGAGGCCCCTTCAGCGACGGCGTATTCGCGATTGCTCTCACTCTGCTGGTCCTAGATATTGCGGTTCCGTCAGCGCCGAAAAGCATCTCCTGCGTTCGATCAGCTTCTCTACCATCGGAGCCACGTGGCTCGGGCACAATGCAATCACCGAATATCTGGAACGCGTTGACGCCGGGTTTGTGCGCCTGAACCTGCTGCTACCTGTCGTTGTGTTTCTCCCGTTCCCTACCCGGCTGTTCGCTGACTACATCGGCAAGGACGGACCCGAGCGGCGCACGCCGGGCCGCACGCAGCCGGGGCACCGCCAGATCAGCCCGGCTCTCGGCTTCACGCCTAGGCAGCATGCAACCCGTGCGCCTCGTTGCGCATCCAGCGCAATACCAGCAGGGCGATATCGTCCCCGGGGTACTGACTTCCGACCAGGACCTGCATGACCGAGGCGCAGACGCCCTCGGGCGGCCCCGGCGTCACCGTCTCACATAGAAGGGTGATGCCGTCATCTATCGGCTCGTCCCGGCGTTCCACCAGCCCGTCGGTGAACAAGCACAGCACGGCACCGGGCGCGAGAGCCAGCGTGGTGACCTGCCGGACTGGGGCATCGG
>JBAUAY010000413.1:0-10519 GCA_049676235.1 Streptosporangiaceae bacterium | reverse complement strand
GACGTGCCCCGGGCGAAACCACCGGCGCGGGCGGTGCCACGGGCGCGCCTGGAAATGCGAGGGCCGGGATCCCTAGCGGGACTGGTCCGGCCGGGGCTCAGGGCGGCGCGGGACGTCCCAGCGGGTTCAGCGGCCGCGGGATTGGCGGGGCCCGATTCGGCGGGCTGGGCGGCAGCACCACGGTGAGCAGTGCCCTAACGAAGCTGCTTGAACAGGATGCGTCCAGCTACAAGTGGGTAGCCGCGACCGAGGGCTCGGAGGGTGCGGCGCCGCTCGAACTGGCCACCGGTGACCCGGTGATGTCCATCGGCGGGTTCAACGGGACCGACCCGTGGCCCACGCTGGCCGTCTTCAAGGAACTTGTGGCCGACCACGAGATCCACTACTACGTGGGCCAGGGCAGCCAGAGCTTCGGCGGCGGCCAGGGGTCCTCAGCCGTCACGGCCTGGGTGGCGGCCCACTTCGAGAAGCAGACCGTCGGCGGTGAGACCGTCTACAACCTCACCGTGCCCCTGTCGTCGTAAGGGGGTCCGGTAGGAGCGGAAGACCCGGGGCTGATGATCAGCTGTGGGACGCGGGCTGGCAGGCCGTCTGGTCGCAGGCCACCGTCATAACTCCTGATCGATCCGCTCGATGACCGCCAGCCAGGCCAGCGCGGACGTGATGCCGAGCCCGGTCTGGTTGAGCTCGAAGGCCGCCGCCTCGATGCTGGCGATCGTCCACCCGTGGCGGAAAGCGGCGCGCAGTTCGTCCTGGCGTACCCGGCGGGGCCCGAAGGTCCCGGGCTGCCGGTCGCTAAAGCAGATCAGGTAGCAGTAGCCGCCCGGGGGCAGCACCGACGCCAGGCTGGCCACGTACCTGGCGCGGTTCGCGTCGTCGAAGACGTGGAACACCCCGCTGTCGATGATCGCGTCGAACATCAGGCCGAGGTCGCCTAGGTGTAGCACGTCGGCGACCTCGAAGCGGGCCCGCAGGCCTCGTTCGGCCGCCTTGTCCCTGGCCCGCTGGATGGCGCGCCCGGAGCCGTCGACGCCCATCGCGTCGGCGCCGCGGGCGGCGGCCAGCAGAGTCTGCTCCCCCGTGCCGCAGCCGGAATCAAGCACCCGCCCGGCCAGCAGGCCCTGCTCAGCAAGCCGTACGAAAGCCGGCTGCGGCCGGCCGATATCCCACGGCGCGGGCGCGCTCGCCACGTACGCCTCGTCCCAGCCCGGCACGGTCATGGTGTCCTAAGGTACCGGCCGCTGGCCCGCCGCGACAGCGGCCGAACGGGCTGATATACCCGGGATATGAGCGAGGATTCGCTGCCCGCGCAGATGCGTTCCGCCGCGATGTCCCTGCTGGCCGGCCTGGACGGCCAGCAGCGGGAGCTCGCCGCCCGGCCGTTCGCCGACGACGCGGCCCGGCGGTGGCTGGAGTACCGACCCCGGCGCCGCCCGGGCGCGTGCCTCGCCGAGCTGAGCGGGGCCGCCCGGAAGGCCGCCCACCGGCTGCTGGCCACCGGGCTGAGCGAGCACGCGTACGCGCAGGCGATGGGCATCGTCGCCCTCGAGGAGGTGCTCGACCGCAAGGAGCAGTGGCGGCGGGGCCGGCATAGCGGCGACTACTGGGTGAGCGTCTACGGTGACCCGGAGGACGACCAGCCGTGGTCGTGGCGCTTCGAGGGGCATCACTTGTCGGTGACGATGACCGTGGCCGGCGAGGAGGTCTCCCCCGCCCCGGTCTTCCTCGGCGCTAACCCCGCCTGCGTCAGCTACGCCGGGCGGCCGGTCTCCCGGCCACTGGGTCCGGAGGAAGACCTGGTGCGGGCGCTGCTTGACGCGATGGGACCGCAGGGCCGTTCGGCCGCCGTGGTGGCGAGCCGGGCTCCGGCTGACATCCACACC
Organism: Streptosporangiaceae bacterium; assembly: GCA_049676235.1. Classification (GTDB taxonomy): domain Bacteria; phylum Actinomycetota; class Actinomycetes; order Streptosporangiales; family Streptosporangiaceae; genus Palsa-504. The sequence continues at coordinate 8,636 of JBAUAY010000413.1, read as the reverse complement.
GCTACCAGCCCCCGGGCCAGGCAGAACATCGAGCCGCTCGGCGTGGCCACCGCCGACCTGGGGCCGAGCGCACGGGCCCTGCTGGCCCAGCTGGTCGCGGTCTACCTCGACCGGCTGCCCGCCGGGCTCGCGGCCCGCGAAGCGTCGCGGCTGGCCGCCACGGACCTGCACTTCGCCTGGGAAGGGCCGGTGACGCCCGGCGCGCGGCACTACTACCGGGTGCAGGGCGATGACCTGCTGATCGAATATGACACCACCGACGACGGCAACCATGCGCACACGGTGCTGCGGCGCCCGCGCAGCGATTTCGGCGATGACGTGCTCGCGGCACACTACGCGAAGGCGCATCTCTGACGGGCCGGCTGCCCTATCGGCCAGGAAAAGCGCTCAGAGCTTTCCGCGGTTTCTCGTGGTCAGGATGATCTGGGTCACGGTATAAGTGCTCAGGCCGAGTTTGTCGGCTATCTCCTGTGGCGGCAGTCCTTGCTCATTGTAGAGAAGCGCCAGTTTCTCCTGCGACTTGCTCCACAGGCGGCGCGGCACCGGGCGTGCTGCCGGGCGACGCGGGGACGGGCGGCGGTGAGCGGGCTGAGCACCGCCCGCGCCTGCGGCGGTCACGCTGGCCTTCGCGGCTGCGCCGTCGAGGGCCGGGCCGGATGAGGGCAGGGAGGTGCCGAACGAACCTCGCCGCTGATCATGAAACTTGCCACTGGCCAATTCGTCCCGGGTTTGCTCGTCAAGCAGCAGGTACTGGTCGGCCGCCTTGTTCACCCCGATGGCCACCATGGTCAGGCCCTTGAGATTCTTCTCCTGGCACGCGGGCGCCAGGCAGTAGTCGTATTTCTTGGCCCGGTCGGGATGCAGCTCGCTCCCGCATGTTACGCACTGCGCCATTAACCTTCTTTCGTCCGAAGCACGTGATGGCGCGTTTTCATCGCCTCACGATAAAACACCATGTCGTTCAGCGGTGTTCCCGGTGAACGCCCCGGTGCCAGGCCCGGCACCGGGCGTATCACAGCCGCGTCACGCGGGGAGGGCGGGTCCTGCGTCGGCCGCCATGACCCCGGCGTCCTGCGGGGCCTGGCTGTCCTTCCGGTACAGCGGTCCGGGGCGGAGCAGGGTGCCACCGACGATCGCGCCGAAGAGGAAGATGCCGGCGATCCACCAGAACGCGGTGTCGTAGCCGTGCGCCAGCGCCAGCCCGGTCAGCGCCGGCCGGCCGATCAGCCGCGCCGAGGCGATGTGCAGGGTGATGTAAGACGTGACGGCGCTGGCGAAGATCGTGTTCAGCAGCGAGGTGCCGATCGATGCGCCGAGCTGCTGGCCCACGGTGACGGTAGCCGAGGCGACGCCCGCGTCCCGCGGTGCCACGCCGAAGGTGCCGGTATTGATCGACGGCGCGATCACCATGCCGATGCCGATTCCGGTCAGGATGACCGGCCCGAGCACGCCATCCACGTAAGCGGTATGCGCGCCCAGCTGGGCGAACCAGGTCATCGCGCCCGCCGCGACCAGCATCCCGGTCGCCACCAGCGGCTTGGGCCCGATCCTCGGCATCAGCACGATGGTGGACAGGTTCGCCGCGACGGCGATGCCCCCGGCGATCGGCAGGAACGCGAAGCCCGTGACGATCGGCGAGTAGGCCAGCGTCTGCTGCATGTAGTAGGTCAGGAATAGGAAGACGCCGAACAGGCCGCTTGAGACAATGAGCATGGACGCGTACGCGCCGCCCCGGTTACGGTCAAGCACGACGCGCGGCGGGAGCAGCGGGTTGGCCGCCCGGCCCTGCCAGAGCGCGAACATCACGAGCAGCACCACGCCCGCGACCAGGAAGCCGTAGGTGGACGGCGTGCTCCAGCTGTGCGCGGCCGCGTTCGAGAATCCGTAGACGAGGCAGAACAGGCCACCGGAGACCAACAGCACGCCCGGGATGTCCAGCCTGGGCTTGACCGGAGCCGGGGACCGCTTCAGCAGGAGGGCTCCCCCGAGGAAGGCCACGCCCGCGAAAATCAGGTTGACGTACAGCGTCCAGCGCCAGGACAGGTACTCGGTCAGCGTGCCGCCGAGAAGCAGGCCCACCGCGCCGCCGGCCGCGGCGATCGCTCCGTAGACACCGAACGCCTTGCCGCGCTCTTTCGGCTCGCTGAACGTGGTCGTCAGCAGCGACAGCGCCGACGGCACCAGCAGCGCGCCGAACGCGCCCTGGCAGGCCCGCGCGGTCACCAGCATGGCGAAGTTGACCGAGGCGCCGCCGACGGCCGAGACGCCGGCGAAGCCGATCAGGCCGATCAGGAACGTGACCTTCCGCCCGAACAGGTCGGCCAGCCTCCCGCCGAGCAGCAGCAGGCTGCCGAACGCCAGCGTGTAAGCCGTGACCACCCACTGCCGGTCCACCGTGGTGAAGCCCAGCGCACGTTGCGCGGACGGCAGCGCGATGTTCATCACCGTGACGTCAAGGACCACCATGAGCTGCGCGATGCCGACTACGCCAAGGATGAGCCAGCGCCGTGGATCCGCGGCACCGCTGATGGGGTTGGCATCAGACATGAACTTCACCAATCTGGAGGTATCTTCTCCGTTTAATTAGACGGTAGCATGAAGCGGAGAAGTTGTCTCCACTTTTTCAGGAGGTTTCGGGTGTCCGACAGCTCGGCAGGTTCCGGGGAGCCAGGCGCGCACGACGGGGGCGACGGGATGCGGCCGCTGCGGCGGGACGCCGAGCGGAACCGGCAGCGGATCCTGAAGGCGGCCTCGGAGGTATTCAACGAGCGCGGGCTCGAGGTCAGCCTCGACGAGATCGCACGGTACGCCGGGGTCGGGGTCGGCACCGTCTACCGGCGGTTCCCGACCAAGGAGGAACTGGTCAAGGCGCTGTTCGTGGACCGTATCGACTCGATCGCCTCCATCGCCGAGGAGGCCCTCCGGGCGACCGACCCCTGGTCGGGCCTGGTGTCCTTCATGGAGCAGATGGCCGAGATGATGGCGGGCAACCTCGGCCTGCGGCAGATGCTCATGTTCGCCACCTACGGCCAGGACCGGGTGGCGTACGCGCGGCAGCGGAACGCGCCTCTGGTGCACCGGCTGGTCGAGCGGGCCCAGGCGGCCGGGCAGCTCAGGACCGACCTTCGGCAGACCGACATCCCGTTCATCGTCTTCTTGCTGGCCGAGGCGACCCAGCTTGCGCACAGCGCCTGCCCCGGGATCTGGCGCCGGTACCTGACCCTGATCCTCGACGGCCTGCGGCCCGGGCGCGAAGGCGTCACCCCGCTTCCGGTGGCCGCGCTGCTGCCCGAGGAGATGGAAAAGAGCATGCGCCAGGCCGCCCCGCGACACCGCTGACGCTTTCCGCGCCTCGTCCCTATCGGCGCCGATGCAGACGCGATTTGCATTTGCAAGTGCATGTACGAGGCGTTAACGAATCTAATTCTGCAATCGTTAGCGGTACCTCTGCGTCATCACGTGGAATGTCGCGGACCGAGATCCGCGACACCACGTCGCCGCAGCTAGAAGGCCCGTACCGGGCCGCCGGACGATGACCTGGAAACACTCGGCCCGGCCGCGAAAAGTAAACACGCAACGCTACGCAAGTCGGTGCGTGACATAACGGCGAAAACGCCTTAACATGGTCTCTGCGCTTCGCGCGCTGCGACCGGCGGGAATTACCGCCAGTCCGCTTTCCCGCTAGCTAGGCATTAGCCCAGGAGACACCAGAGCATGAACCCCGGCGACAGCGTGCAGGACGCCACCCGATCAGGACCGGATGAAGCCAGCGGTTTCGACGCCGCCGCCGGGCAGGGCGCGCCGACGCGATCACCGAGGATCCAGAAACCCCTCCAGGACATCCAGGACCTCATCGACGAGCTCGCCGCCGTGACCCAGCAGTTGCGCCGCCCGGGCAGCATGACTGGCCCGTCGAACTAGACCCTGCTGAACTAGACCCTGCTGAACTAGACCCTGCTGAATTAGACACTGTGGCCACTCAGCAGCCGCATGCTGTCCGCCGGGCTGAGCGCGGCGTCGCGCAGTAGCGCGAACGCCCGGCTGTAGTCGGCGACGTCCTCCTGGCTCTCCAGGTAGACGCCGCCCGATAGCGCCTCCAGGTGGACGACGCCCAGGCTGGGCGGGGCGGGGAACCTCAAGATGGCCAGCGAGGCGCTGCCCGCGGCGGCATGCGCGCCGGCCGAGAACGGCAGCACCTGGATGATGAGGCCGGGAAAGTCATCGATCAGCCGAACGAGGTGGCTGATCTGCCCGGCCATCACGCCGGGGCCTCCTACGGCCTGGCGCAGGGCGCCCTCGCCGAGGATCACCGACAGGCGCCTGCCGGATGTGCCGCCGAGGACGACCTGGCGCCGGATCGCCTTCGCCGCCATGACGTCCTCCCGCTGCTGGTCCGTCGCATAGCCGGGCTCGACGGCGGCGATCGCGCGAGTGTAGTCGTCGGTTTGCAGCAAGTCGGGGATGACCTGCGCCTCGTAGATCATGATCTCGGAGGCGGCTGACTCCATGATGACGTAGTCCAGGTACGCCCCGGGCAAGACGTCCGCGTACGGGTGCCACCAGCCGCGCTGGCCGCTGCGGCTCGCGATGTCCACCAGGGCAGCCTGCTCACTGTCTGGCACGCCGTACTCGGTCAGCAGTTCGCGCAGTTCCTTGCCCCTGATGCCGCGCTGGCCGGTCTCGATCCTGCTGATCTTCGACCGGTCGCACTCCAGCACGCGGGCGGCGTCCTCCAGCGTGTAGCCCGCGTTCTCCCGGTACCGACGCAGCGCGCCTCCGACGATGCGGCGCCGCACGGGGGGTTCTCCGGTCACGGTTCCTGCCTTTCCGCGGCCTGTCGCAGCGTATACGAGCTTTGGGTTACTTGCCGAGAAACGTAGCACCTGATGTAGTCCAAGACAGGTAACGACACGCCGACCGGGCGGGCTGGGGCTACGGCCGGTCAGGGACCTTAGGGACGCAACCGGTCGAGAGCGCCGAGGATACGGTTCTCCGACACCGGAGCCTGGGTCCCGAGGGTCTGCGCGAACAGGCTGATCCGGAGTTCGGAGAGCATCCAGCCCACGTCGGCGACGTCGGCGTGGTTGCGGCGCGCGGCGGGCAGGGCGGCGACGGCCTGCCGGTAGGCCTGCTCCACCCGCTGGACGATGGCCATGTTGGCCGTGTCGCGGGCCGGGTTCTCCGGCAGCTTGTCCAGCCGTCGTTCGATCCCCCGCAGATATCGGCTCAGGTGCGGCAAGCGGCGGTACCCGGTGGCGGTCACGAACCCGGGGTAGATGAGCCCGGACAGCTGCGCGCGCATGTCCTCTACGGCGGGCCGCACCGCGTCGCCGCAGCCCTCGTCAAGGCGGGCGCCGATCGCGTGCGCGAGGCGCAGCGCCGACTCCACCTGCGTCACTACGTCGGCGGTCACCTCGCGTAGGTCGGACCGGACCGCGGCGGACAGCCGCTCGAAGCCTTCGCGGTCCCAGGCCGGGCCGCCCGCCTCGGCCATCAGGTAGTCCGCGGCGCAGCTGACGCAGTCGGCGAACATGGCCGCGACGCTGCCGTGCGGGTTGTGGCTGAGCGCTAGCTTGGCCCGGGTGGACAGGCCGCCCGCGATGGACTTGACCGGCGACGGCGCGGCCAGCAGGATCAGCCGCCGCGTGCCGGCCCACATGGCCGTGCGCGCCGCGGCCTCGGTCTCGAACAGGCGCACATCGACCCGGTCGCCCGCGTCGGCGAGGGCCGGGTAGGCGACCACGGTGTCCTTGCGGAACACCCCGGGCAGCGCCCCGAAGTTCCACGACGTCAGGCCCGAGCGGGTGACGCCTGCCGCCGCCTGCGATAGCACCGCCCGCAGCCGTGGCCTGAGCTCGCGCTGCAGCTCGGCGACGTCCTTGCCCTCGGCCAGGACCCGATCCCCTTCGGTCACCCGGACGGTGATCCGCAGGTGCCGCGGCAGCTTGGTCAGGTCCCAGGCGTCGTGCGGGACGGTCACCCCGCGCAGCGATCGCAGCTCACGGGCCACGGCGTCGCGCAAGTCCCCGGACGGCTCCCCGAGGCGGGCGACGACCTCCCGTGCCACGTCCGGCGCGGGCACCAGGTCACGCCGCAGCGCCTTGGGCAGCGACCGGATCATCTCGGTCACCAGCTCGGCGCGCAGCCCGGGCACCTGCCAGGAGAACTCGGCCGCGTTCACCTGATTGAGCCTGCTCAGCGGGATGTCCACGGTCACGCCGTCCGTCTCGCTACCCGGCTCGAAGGCATAGGAAAGCGGCATAGGTCCCGACGTCCCGGCGGACTCCGAGGTCCAGACGTCGGGATAGGCATCGGCGCTGACCTCCGCGGCGTCGTCGCTGAGCAGGTCGCCGGCCTTGAACGTAAGCAGCCCGGCATCCGCCCGGCGGGCCTGCTTCCACCAGGTGTCGAAGTGCTGGGCCGAGACCACGTCCGCCGGGATCCGCGCGTCGTAGAACGCGAACAGCTCGTCCTCGCCGACCACCAGGCCGCGGCGGCGGGCCCGGTGCTCGACCTCCTCGGCCTCGGCCAGCAGCCGCCTGTTCTCGGCGAAGAACCGGTGGCTGGTCTGCCAGTCGCCCTCCACCAGCGCGTGCCTGATGAACAGCTCCCTGGCCACCGCCGGGTCGATGCGCCCGTAGCTGACCTTGCGGTCCACCACCAGCGGCACCCCGTACAGGGTCACCTTCTCCAGCGCGACCGCCCCGCCCCGCTTCTTCTCCCAGTGCGGCTCGCTGTAGCTGTGCCTGACCAGGTGGCTGGCCAGCGGCTCCACCCACTCGGGCTCGATGCGCGCCACCGTGCGCGCCCACAGCCGGGACGTCTCCACCAGCTCGGCGGCCACGATCCAGTCCGGCGCCTTCCTCGCCAAGCTGGACCCGGGAAAGATGGCGAACCGCGCGTTGCGCGCGCCGAGGTACTCGGCGCGCGGCCGTCGCCCCAAAGAGCCGGAGGGCGCCGAGGCGGCCGCCTTGCCTGGCTCGGTTTTCATGCCGATCTGCGACAGCAGTCCAGCTAGCAGGGAAACGTGCACCCGGGATCGTTCGGCCGAAGAAGAACTGACCGTCACCCCGAGGTCGCCGGCCAGCCTTTGCAATTGCCCCTGAAGGTCTTGCCACTCGCGGACCCGCAGGTAGTTCAGGAAGTCGGTGCGGCACATCCGGCGGAAAGCCGAGGAGGACAGCTCGCGCTGCCGTTCGGCCAGGTACTCCCACAGGTTCAGGTAGGCGACGAAGTCCGAGTCCGGGTCGGCGAACCGGCGGTGCTTGTCGTCGGCCTGCTGCTGCGCGTCGGTGGGCCGCTCGCGCGGATCCTGGATGGACAGCGCCGACGCGATGATCAGCACCTCGCGGACGCAGCCGTTCTTGTCCGCTTCGAGGATCATCCGGCCGATGCGCGGGTCTACCGGCAACCGGGCCAGCTTGCGCCCCAGACCGGTGATGTGACCATCTTTGAACGCGTTCAACTCTGCGAGGAGGGTAAGCCCATCGGTGATGTTGCGTGCGTCGGGCGGGTCGATGAACGGGAACTTGGGGATGTCGCCGAGGCCGATGGCCGCCATCTGCAAGATGACCGAGGCCAGGTTGGTGCGCAGGATCTCGGGCTCTGTGAACTCCGGCCGGGACTGGAAATCCTCCTCCGAGTACAGCCGGATGCAGATGCCGTCGGAGGTGCGCCCGCTGCGGCCCTTGCGCTGGTTGGCCGATGCCTGCGAGATCGGCTCGATCGGCAGCCGCTGCACCTTGGTCCGGTGACTGTACCGGGAGATGCGCGCCGTGCCCGGGTCGATGACGTACTTGATGCCGGGCACGGTGAGCGAGGTCTCGGCCACGTTGGTCGCCAGCACCACCCGGCGCGTGTAGCTGGACGCGGGCCGGCGCTCGAAGACCCGGTGCTGCTCGGCGGCCGACAGCCGGCCATACAAAGGCAGTACCTCGAGCCTTTCCCGGCCGGCCAGCTGGTCCGCGGTGTCCCGGATCTCGCGCTCCCCGCTGAGGAACACCAGGATGTCGCCGGGTCCCTCGGCGGAAAGCTCGTCTACCGCGTCGCTGATGCCTTGCCCGAGATCGCCCTCTTCGCCAGCGTCGCGCAACGGCCGGTACCGGACTTCCACCGGGTAGGTCCGGCCGGATACCTCGACGATAGGCGCACCCGAGAAGGCCGCCGCGAACCGCTCCGGGTCGATGGTCGCGGAGGTGATGATGACCTTCAGGTCCGGGCGGCTGGGCAGCAGCCGCCTGAGGTAGCCGAGGATGAAGTCGACGTTCAGGCTGCGCTCGTGCGCCTCGTCGATGATCAGCGTGTCGTAGCGGCGCAGCTGCCGGTCGCGGGCGAGCTCGTTCAGCAAGATGCCGTCGGTCATCAGCTTGATCAGCGTGTCGTCGGCGGACACGTCGGTGAACCGGACCTTGTAGCCGACTGTCTGGCCCAGCGGACTGCCCAGTTCCTCGGCGATCCGCTCGGCGACTGTCCGGGCCGCCAGCCGCCGCGGCTGGGTGTGGCCGATCTGCCCGGCGACGCCGCGGCCCAGCTCCAGGCAGATCTTGGGGATCTGGGTCGTCTTGCCCGAGCCGGTCTCCCCCGCGATGATCACCACCTGGTGGTCGCGGATGGCGCGCAGGATCTCGTCCTTGCGC
>JBAUAY010000412.1:0-4769 GCA_049676235.1 Streptosporangiaceae bacterium | reverse complement strand
TGTCCCAGGTAAGCCTGGCCGCCCAGCTCGGCATCAGCCGCACCCCGCTCCGGGAAGTGCTGCGGATGCTGCAGGAGGAAGGCCTGGTCGAGATCGAGCCGAACCAGCGGACCCGGGTGGCAGGCCTGGATCCGCAGGAGCTCGACGACGTCTACGCGAGCCGGATCCTGCTGGAGACGCTGGCGCTGTCGATGACCATCGGGCATTTCGGGGTCGAGGCCCGCGCCGAGGCGAAGCGGAGGCTGACCGCGATGCGGCGGGCGGCCAAGACTGGCGACTTCGACGCCTGGTTCGCGGCGCACACCGACTACCACCGGGTCTGCACCGCGGCGGCCGGCGAGGCGATGCAGCGGCAGCTCCGGGCGTTCGCCGACCGGACCACCCGCTACATCCGCATCTACCAGCTGTCTGAGCCGGGCAGCTGGCAGGCGGCAGGCGATGTCGAGCACGCCGCGATCCTGGAGGCGCTGATCGCGGGCGACGAGCAGGGCGCGCTGACTGAGATGGCGCACCACCTGGAGCGCACGGCGTTGCGGGTGCTGACCGATTGCGCGCCGGACTTCGTGCCGGTGGCGGTGCCGCACGCGGTGGCGCTCATCGACCGCAAGGCGCCCGCCACGCTGCGGCTGACCGGGAGAAAGTTAGAACAGCCCGCTGCGGCGCTACGGCAACGACCCACCGGATTAGCGGGCGTGACTACCGGCCCTAGTGACTGATTTCTGCAGCCTGGTGGTGCGCTCGACAATTTCGCGCGCTACTTCACCCGCGACGAACGATGGGGCATCCCAGGGGGCGTCGCGCAGGCCGGCGAGCCGCCGCCACAGGCTCATCCCGGACGGCTCGAAAGTGTACTTCGGGAATACCCGGTGGGTCATGCCCGGCAGCGGCCTGCTCGGTGGGCCCGCGGTGCCCTCGCGGATCCACCGGGTCAGCCCGCCGTACAGGTCGACCCGGGCCGGCAGCGTGGCGTCGGCCGAGCCCCAGTTCCGGGGATTGAAATCAACGAACCGGAACTCGCCGTCTTCGCCCAGGACGAAATCGAACGACGCCAGCCCGGTCCACTCCAGCTGCTTGCACACCGACTCGACGTGCTGTTGCAACTGCGACAGGTACGGCTCGCCCGCCGACCGTAGCTCATAGGCGTAGCCGGTCAGCTCAGGCCACATGACCGTTTTCTCGCCGACGTAGAAATGCACCGCCTGGCCCTGCACGAACAAGCCGCCCGCCAGGTACGTCGGGCCCGTGTAGAACCGCTGCGCCGTCACCGACGTGCCCCGCGTAGCAAACCGCTCGAACGCCCCGATCACATCCCCGGGGGTACGGCACAACGCCACTCCCTTGCCCCCGATGGACTGGCCCGACTTGACCACGACCGGCAGGCCCCCGACGATGGCCACATCACAGTCCGCCTGGCTGGCCAGCGGCATCGCCGCCGGCACTGGCACCCCCCAGCCCGCCGCCTCCGCCAGCAGCAGCGCCCGGTCCAGCAGCAGCGGCCTGACGGCCGGTGTCACATCCGGGAAACACAGCCGTTGGATCTGACCGGGCTGATCCCACAGCCAGTACAGCGCATCCTCCGTGCCCGGGATAATGCACGCCGGGCCGATCCGCTCCACCATTGCCTCGAACGCATCAGAACTCCCCTTGACCAGCGGCAGCTCGACATGAGACCGGTACGGATAGCCAGCCCGCAGGTACCGCGGCCAGCGCAGGAACGGCGTGAACGCATGCACCCGCAGCCCACGCCTGGCAAGCTGGCAAGCCAGGAAGTCAACACTGCCCCAGGTCGTATCGACCAGGATGACATCCAGCCTCACGCCGCCTCGAGTCCCGCCGAACTCCACAACGCCTCCCCGGTTTCCGCAGCCCACATGCACATCTGGCAGCTCCCGTCCGACGGGAACTTCCAGTTGCGTGATACCACTCAGGACACGGCATTGGGCCGTGCCCACCGAGCACCGGCGCGACACGGCACGGGCGGGGCACCGAGGAAAGCTGGCCGCAGGCCGACACACCAGCATGCGGAGTCTACATGCGTCACGCGCGATCGGAGGTTAATACGGCAACGTCACCTGATCCTTGGGTCCCGGGCCAGGCCGCGCAGCTCAGTCAGCGCGTCACGGGAAGGGCCGCCCGGGGGGCATGGACGATCATGAAGTGGGGTGGCCAGCTTGGGCGGGCTGAGCGGATCGCACCTGAGGCTGGGTGATGGGACGGGTGGTGGGGCCGAGCCACATATCGATGGAGCCGGGTTCGGCCGGGTCGAAGGTGCGGGGTACCCAGGCCGCGTCGTCCTCGATCCGCCGCACGCCGAAGGAGTACTCGTAAGTGAACCCCTCAGGGCCGAGGAAATACAGGAAGATCGCGCCCGACTGCGGGTGCCGGCCCGGGCCCATCTCGATCTCGACGTCGTGCTCGACCAGGAAATGCCAGTTCCTGAACACATCGTCGATGGTCTCCACCTGGAAGTTCATGTGGCACAGACCTGGCTCGTCGCCGCGGAAGACGGCGAGCTTGTGGTGCACGGGATCGATGCGCATCAGGCAGGCCGCGTCACCGAGCCAGTCCGACACCCGGGCGTTGAAGCGCGTGCTCCAGAACCGGTGGGCCTCGTAGACGTCGGGTGCGTCCAGGCAGAGATGGCCGAACTCGGTGATCCCGGCGCCGCGGCTGAAGGCCACCGGCCGGGCCACCGTCTCCTGCTGATTCACCAGCTCCAAGCGGTTGCCGAACGGGTCGTCGAAGGCGATGAACTCCCGGACGCGCCGTGACCTGGCTTCGGCGGCCGACCCGCGGTGCACGCTGATGCCGGACCGCTCGAGGTCGGTCTCGGCGGCGCTGAGCGCGTCCGAATCGGCCACGCTGAAGCCCGAGGAGATGACCCCGGAGGGCCCTTCGACGAGGGCCAGGCAATGATGCCGGTGGTCCGCGCGCAGGTGGGTGACACCCACCTCGGTGGGCGTCACCAGCTCAAGGCCGACGATGTCGGTGGCGAACCGGGTCGCGGCCTCCAGGTCCGCGACGCCTGACCTGACGTAGGCGATATCGGTGAGCGTGATCATCGGCCTTGTCCTCGGGCTCCTGGGGCTTCTCCCGTTCAGGCGTACACGGGAGTGACGTCGATGTAAATCTGCCAGTCGCGTACCAGGTCGCCGTCGAAGACCAGGATGTCGGCGTTGGGCACGGTGACCGACTTACCGTCCTTGCGTCGGTATTCCACGTCGATCTGCGCGATAACCGTCTCGCCGGACTCGTACACGTTCAGGATGTGGTGGGTGAGGCCGTCGATGCTGGCGAAGAAGCCCGTCACCGCCTCCTTCACGGCCTCCCGGCCGGTGACCGGGTCGGCGTTGGCGAAGCGGAACTTGGCGTCCGGCGTGAGGTGGGCGACGAACTTGTCTGGGTCGAAGGCGTCGATGTCGGCGAAGATCGCGGCGATGTCCCGGCTCATGGGTTGCACTCCTGGAGTTGGGCTGGCGGGTTTCGGTCAGTTAGCGGGCTCTTGGTTGGCGAGGAAAGTCTCGGGCGGCGGCGTGCCCCACAGATGCGGCGGGACGTCCCAGTCGTTGGCCACCCAGCAGTCGTCGATCTGGTCGATGTCGGAGAACCACTCGATCCACGAGCCCCACGGATCGGGGTTGTAGTGGAAGAAGTTCGATCCGATGGTGTGGCGGCCCAGACCCCAGCCCGCCTCGTGGCCCTGGGCGCGCATCCGGTCGGCGCCGACCGCGATCGCGTCGATGGACGGGACCTCGAAGCTGGCGTGGTGGAAACCGCGGTGGGTGCTGGCGATGAACCCGAAGATGTGGTGGTCGCCCGGCCCGGCGTTGAGGAACGTCACCAGGTCGTGGTGGATCGTGTCGCTGACCCGCAGCCCGAGCACCTGGGTGTAGAACTCGGTCATCTGCTTGGGCTGCGCGGTGAACAGCAGCGAGTGCCCGAGGCGCTGCGGCAGCACGTCCCTGGTCGCGTCGGTCCACTGCGCGACGCCGATCCGCTGGCGGCTGCCCCCCATGTTGACGAGCACCTCGGCGGCCGACCGGGCCGGAGCCTGGGGCTCGTCGAGCAGTTGCACGGCGGTGCCGTCGGGATCGCGAAGCCACAGGCCCTCTTCGGTGGCACCGGGCGGCGGGTCGATGACGGGCGTGCCGGACCGCTCAAGCGCCGCACGGACCGCGTCCATGGTGCCCGGGCGAAGCGTGAACGTGACGTGATGCAGCCGCTTGGCGGGCGCCTGTACCAGCCGCACCTGCTCCTGATCGCGACCGGGGCACATGGCGACCAGCGACCCGTCCTTCTCACCGGTCTCCAGGCCGAAGTCCTGTAGGAAACCCTCGGCCACGGCCAGGTCCGGCACTTCCAGCGCGTAATGGTGCAGCCCTGAGATCATGACCCTTCCCCTTCAAAGGCAAACTGCATACACTAAAAACTGCATACAGTTTAGGCATGCGGCTGGCCATCTGGGAAGGGGGAGTTCACGGTGATTCCGGGTCCTGAGGCGAGGCAGGCAACGAGGCCGGAGCCGGGCGCGAGACCAGGCGCGGGGGCCGGGTTGCGCGATGAGGTCGCTGAGGCGGCGAACGTGCTGGCGCGGCTGGGGCTGGTCACCGCGTACGGGCACGTGTCCGCCCGGGCCGGGGAGGCGATGCTGATCACGCCGGCCGCCGATCTGGCCGTCGTCACCGGGTCCGGCGTGATCGAGGTGCCGCTCGCGGCTGGCGCTCGGCCGGGCGGGACGCTGCCCGCGGGCGCTCCGGCGGAGGCGTGGG
>JBAUAY010000411.1:0-7486 GCA_049676235.1 Streptosporangiaceae bacterium | reverse complement strand
GTCGTAACGGCGTTCCATCCGGGCAGGGCGGGTATGTTGACATGCGTAACCGCAGTATCAGGGGGCGGTTGCCTTACCAGCCTCCGGGGATCCTTTGGCGCGGGAGCGGGTAGTGGACCAGACCGTTGATGGCGACGTCAACCAGGACACGCCTAAGTCGCGCTAGATACGTATGGCAGGGCTGTCTCAGCTGCACCAGCTGCGCGGCCGGGTGGGTCGCGGCAGCGAACGCGCCTACGCGTATTTCCTGTACCCCCCGAGCGCGCCCTGACCGAGACGGCGCACGAGCGGCTGGCCACCGTGGCCCAGCACATCAGGTTCGTGCCGGTCGAGCTGCCCGATTCCCGGCAGGTCAGGGTGCAGCGCCTGTATCCGAAGACGGTGCTGAAGCCGACGGTGCATGCCATGCTGGTACCGGCGCCGAGGATCCCCCGCGGCGGCCAGTCGGCAAGAGATACTGCGGTCGGCGGGAAGCCACTGCAGGATCGTGAACTGCTGGCGTGGTGCGGCGAGGTCATCCGCTCAGTGCTGGCAGATCGTTGAGGTCTTCGCCGGGTGCCTATGGTACCGGAGGTTGCCTAACCCGCTGTAAATTTACAGCACACCGGGAGGATGACTGTGGGATACCCAGGGACCCTGCCGCAGGCAGCGCAACGAGCCGAAGTGCTTGACGTCCTGGCGGCAGTGGTCGCCGTCGCGTTGCTTGCCATGGTGCAGGTAGGCGCCTCGGGACCGCCGCGCATCCTGCTGGTGCTGGTATTTACCTTCTTCGTTCCCGGACGGGCCATCATTACCAACTACCCGCGGATGGCACGCTGGTCGGATCTGGGCGCGTCCATGCTTGTCAGCCTGGGTGTCCTGGCATTCCTAGCGACCGTTACGCTGTGGGCTCACCTTTGGCATCCACTGGGCTTGTTCCAGATCGAGGCCGTGCTAAGCCTGGCCGGGCTGGCGGTCGGCATCGTCCGACGGCGAAGGAACTCATGACAGACAGCGCACCGACCGGCAACGCACCGACCGGCAACGGTGACCGCCGTTCCGGATGGGAACGTGACGACGAAGGGGCATCTGCCCGGGCAGCTTCGTCCGGTGGCAGGCATCGGACGCTGAATCGAGTTGGGCATGACGCCGGGGCCTACCTGCGGCCATCTGAGCCCACCAGGCGTGCGGCGAAGTCGGTGCCCGGCTCGGATGCGCCGACGGCTGTGTTTGCTCAGGTCGCCCCGCGCCGGACCACCATCCATGTCTCGGACGTGCTCCTGCTGGTCAGCATCGCGCTGTGGGCGATCGGCGTGAGCCGGACGAACACAACGAAGCTCGGGCCTTTCGGGCTTCCGGCGCAGCTGCCGGTTATCTTCTACGCCGGTGTCGCTCTTCTCGTCCTGTCGGCTGTGATCGAGCTCACTATCGAGAATCCATCACGGTGGCGGATGTCCCTGCACGCAGTCGGGCTAGTGGTCATGCTCTACGGGACCGCCCCCTTGGTGTACCCGGCGGGACGCTACTCCTGGCTCTACAAGACCATCGGGGTGGTCCAGTACATTAATGTGCACGGCCAGCTGAATCACTCCATCGATATTTACCAGAATTGGCCAGGTTTTTTCGCCCTCGCTGCCTGGTTCGGAAAAGTCGCAGGCGTAGGTTCCCCGCTTGCCTATGCGAAGTGGGCTCAGCTTGTATTCGAGCTCGCCGCCCTTCCCCTGCTTTACCTGATTTACGACGCGCTCGCGCTGACCTTCCGGCAGCGCTGGATAGCGCTGCTGCTGTACTCGGCCACCAACTGGATCGGCCAGGACTATTTCTCGCCCCAGGGCCTCGGTACAGTCCTCTCGCTGGGCATCATGGCGATAACGATGCACTGGCTTTATACGGGCAACCGAGCGCAGTTCGTGCCGCGGCGTCGGCGGTTTCGGAGGAGCCGGGCGACCGAGCGGGAACAGGCAGACAAGCACGCCGCGGTCTCCATGCAAGAGGTTAGGGAGGCATACCAGACAGTAAGGTCCAACCAGGGGCCGCCCGGGATCGATGGCGTCACGATCGCAGACTTCGAGCAGCGCCTGACGCAGAACCTGCAGAAGGTTTGCGATCAGATGCGTTCGGGGGACTACCGCCCGGCTCCCCTCCGTGTCGTGGCGGTACCCAGGGGGGGCGAGGCCGAGATCCGCGGCGTCCCCACGGTGAGCGACAGTATCGCCCAGACGGTCGTAGCATGGAGGCTTAAGACCCGCCTATACCAGTTGCGCCGCGCCCAAGCTGACGGCCACGCTAACCTGCCCGCAGGCCAGGAGCCCGGCAACTGGATCATCATGCTTGATACCCGGGCAGTTCCCGCCAGCCTCCGGCGCGATCTGATGCTCAAGGTGGTCGCGGCGACCACTGACCAGAGGTGGGTTGTCGATTACGTGAGGCGGTCCTTGAACGTGCCGCTGAAGCGACCCGACGGCTCGCTGGGCACCGGTGACGTCAGCATGCTAGCGGGATCTCCGCTTTCACCGGTGCTGGCTGATCTGCTCCTCTACTACGCCTTCGACACCTGGATGGGACGGGACTTCCCGGACGTCAGGTTCGAGCATCGCCCTGATGCCGTCGCGGTCCACTGCACCAGCGAGCGGCAGGCGCGCTCGGTCCAGGCAGCGATCACGAAACGCCTGGACGACGTGGGATTGAAGCTCAGCCCGCCCAGCATCCGGATGGTAACCGGCCGGAACGACGGCAGCGGAGCGGATTACGGTAAGGCGCAGCCCGATCTCGCCGCCCCGGCGGATTCGGGGTATCGCTACCCGGCCGCGGAGCCGCGTCGCCTGCACGAAAGACCATCACCGGGTCTGCTCGTGGCCCCCGGGCGTCGCGCCGCGTTCCTGGTGACCATCCTGTTCCTCTATTTCGTGCTGACATTCACCCATGAGCTGTCGCCCTACATCGTCGCCGTCCAATTGGGAGTCCTCGCTGCCGCGCGTCCGCTGCGACCACGCTGGCTGCCACTGGCCATGATTGCCATCGCGATCGGGTTCCTGCTGCCGCGTCTTTCCTTCGTGAACAGCCACTACGGCCTGCTGAGCTCACTAGGCAGCTTCTTCGGGAACGTGGCGCCCCCGTCCGCCTCCGCCGGCTCTTCCGGGTTGAGCATCCCGGCCAGTCAGCTGCTGATCCAGCACTGCGCGGACGCGCTGTCGGTGACCATGTGGCTTCTCGCTCTGGTCGGCGCCTGGCGCCGCCGGCATTCAGGGCGGATCGTGCTCGCCCTGGTTGTCCTTACCTACTCGCCCATCCTCGTTCTGTTCGGGCAGGCGTACGGCAACGAGGGGGTCTTGCGGGTCTATCTCTTCTCTCTGCCGTGGGCCGCCGCCCTTGCGGCCGCAGCAATCGAACCGGGGCCCCTCTCCCGGAAAATGATGCCGCGCCTCCGCGCGGCCGACGGCGGCCTCGATTTCTCATGGATCAAGCCTGCCCTGCGCTGGCTACGCGCTCCGGTGGCGCTGTGGATTGTCCTCGCCATGTTCTTCGTTGCTTTCTTCGGGGATGATGCCTTCGACACCTTTCCCCAAACGGAAGTCAATGCGATCACGTCCTTCCAGCAGAATGCACCTCTGGGCCCTGTCTATGTGGCTGAGGACAATATCCCCGCTTCAGATACGGCCCGGTACGCTCTTTTCCAGTGGATCAACATCTTCGGCACCCGTGATGGGGCGCCGCTAGTAGATAAAGTGACACCTGACATCGCTAACGTGATCGCCGAGGACTCCAAGACAATCACGCAGGGCCGGCAACCTGCTTATGTGCTGATCGCGCCGAGCATGGTGCCGTACAACGCCGCGTACGGGCAGGCGCCGCCCGATAGCTTCAGCATCCTGCGGACGTCTCTGGCGCACTCCAAGGAATGGAAGCAGATTGTGAACCAGGACGGTACGGTCATCTACGAGCTTCCGGCGGGCACACGTTCCTGATCCGCGCGTCGGGTGGCCGGCCCTGGCCGACGGAGCTGCCCGGCTGCGGGCCGTGCGCGCTATTCCTCGGGGGCGGCCGCTGACCTGACCGCGGGACGGATGCTGCCGGTCAGGGGAGACCGGCTGGGCTTGCGGCTGCGCCCCGTCAAACGGGCACGGCCGGTGAAATACCCGGCCACGACGGTGGACAGTCCCGTAATGGTGGCGGCCATCCTCATGCCCGCGCCCGCGTCACCGCCCGCGAGGCTGCGTAGTTCACGCATCAGCGCAGCCGGGATCACCACGGCGGTGTGACGCCGTTCGCGCTCCAAGCCCGCGGAAGAGCCGACCATCCGGACCACGTCGGCTTTGGAGAGTCCTTCATGCCAGCAACGGCTGACGAAGTAGCCGAATCTGAGGCGGTCCGCGCTGACGTGATGGTCGACGGCCGCGGCGGGGACATAGAAGATGACTGACCCCGGGCGGCTCGCGGTCAGCCGGATGGCCAATTCGGTCTCTTCGCAGCCCCGCGGACTGGTGCCCACCCGTCCCACCGCATCATCGAAGCCCCCGGCCTCGAGCGCCAGGCTGGTCCGCAGGCTCATGCTGGCGCCGATCGGATTGCGTACCACGCTGACCGTCTCCGGCAGCCCCCGGTAGCTGCAGCCGACGACCCAATCGAACTCAGGCGGCAGCCACCGTAGCCGGCGCCCCGGCCACCGCGGATGCACGCTGCCGCCGGTCGCCACGACGTCGGGGGACGAATACGGCTGCACCAGGGACTCCAGCCAGCCTGGTCGCGCCTCCGCGTCATCGTCGAGGAAGACGGTGACCGGCTGCGTTGCCGCCTTCAGGCCCGTGTTGCGCGCTCCCGACAGGCCGGGGGTACCGTCACTTTCCAGGACCGTCACCCCGGTGAGTTCCCGGCGCGCCCTAGCCGCAAGGTCGGCATTGTGGTCCACAACCAGCAGTACCTGCTGTGGCCGCGGGCTCTGGTGCAGCGCAGAGTCCAGCGCCGCACGGGTGAGCATCCACCGCTTTTCGGTGTACGCGCAGACCACGACGCTCACACCCAGATCATCATCAACGGCAGCCATCCGAGGCAGATTACCAGGGTTTTTCGGTAACCGGACCGCGATGCCCCGATCTGCCGGCCCGTCGGTTGCGGCTGGGGGCGGCGCCGCGGCGACACGGGCGCGGCGCACGCCGGCCGGCGGTAAGATCGGTGCGCAGGCTGGCCTGGTGGCTCGCGTAGACCACAACACAGAACCAGGATGACCTCTTGCCGCACATGGCTCCCCCCAGGCACCGCCCGGGCCCGCGAAGAGAACCGCGGCCCGGACTCTTCAAGGCGTTGAGGCTGGGCGATATTCGGTCATGGCTGATCATCGCCGCCGTTCTCGTCATCGTCGTAGTAACTGTCACGTTGGCACACCAGGGACCGCCCGCGAGCCCGGGCCGCCATACGCCGATCCCGCCCACCAGCTCGGCCGGCCATACGCCGATGCCGACCGGCGTGTCCGGTGACTGGACGCTCAAGTTCGACGGTGAGTTCAACGGCACCAGCCTGGATACGACCAAGTGGTCGACCGGCTGGTACGGCTCGGGCATTACCGCTCCGGCCAACGAGCAGGAAAATGACTGTTACGATCCCGCCCAGGTTACCGTGGGCGGCGGCGTGCTTAGCCTAAGTCTTATCCAGAAGAGCGAGACTTGCGGCGACAACGAACCGTACGCCGCTGGCCTGATCAGCACGGCGGGCAAGTTCAATTTCACGTATGGTTTTATCGAGGCGCGGGTGTGGCTGCCCGGGGTGCCGGGTCACCCGGGCGAGGTGGCCAACTGGCCTGGCGTGTGGGCCGATGGCCAGAACTGGCCCCAAGACGGTGAAATCGACATCGCCGAAGGCATCAGCGGCCAGGTGTGCGCGCACCTCCATAGCGCGGTAAATCCCGATGGTATAGGCCCCGGCGGCGGAAGCGGTTGCCCCAGCGGGACATATACGGGCGGCTGGCATACCTTTGCCGCGAACTGGGAGCCCGGGATCATCACCTATTATTATGACGGCGTTGATATCGGAAGCGTGACCACCGGGGTCACTTCCGCGCCGATGTTCCTGGTCCTTGATTATGCGACTCAGAATACTAACGTTGCGCCTGCCGCGATGAAGGTTGAGTATATGCGGGTCTGGCAGCATCCGTAGCCGCGGACGCGACCCATCGGTGAGGCTGTCGACTCGGGTAGTACGCCAACCATTTCACGATTTTGAGTATCTGGTAATAGACGGTGGCTTTGTAGATAGGCCTGTCCATATAATTAAGGCGCGCAGGCGATGACCCGAGACGCCGTAATGATACGGCTAGCCGCGGCGGGCGACTATCATCGTCGACACCCCGAACCGGCGCAGGCCAGGCGTCTGGTCAAAGAACCGGATGTTCGCCTGATAAGGCTCACGGAGGTACTTGGGCAGCCAGGGGTACACCTCTAGGACCGGCCAGATGAACTCACGACTCTCCACGGTGAGCCCGGCGTTTTTCACATGATCCACCAGTTGCTTTGGCCAGTAGTTGCGTGCGGTCATCCATCGGCTCGCGAACGACTGAGGCAGCCAGGGCAGCAGCGGCACGGGGATGCCCACGACGAAAGACGAGGTGCGCATGCCGTGTCCCTCGAAGGGGAACCAGCGATTCGGGCTGATGAGGATGAGCCTGCCGCCTCGCGTGAGCACGCGTGCGACCTCTCGCAGGGTTGCCTTCTCGTCAGTCACGTGCTCGAACACTTCATTCATGAAGACGCCGTCGAAGTGCCCGTCGGGGAATGGGAGATCCTCGCCGTCGGCAACCTGAAACGAGGCATGCGGAAGATTTCTGGCCGTCGCCTGCGCGACCCGTTCCTGTTCGGCGTCTACCCCGATCACCTCGGTGGCACCTTGCCGGAGCAACTCGGCAGCATAACCGCCGTCGGCGCACCCGAGATCGAGCCAGCGCCCTTCGACCAGGTCGGCGATGCGGCCGATGCGATAGGTAACATTGTGAGGTCGTGCCGTGGAGTTGCCCGGCTCGGGCCGAACCAGGCTCGTCACGAGAGCACCCGCAGCACTGGGAATCCCGCAGAGCTCAAGCCGTTCCCGAAAGGGTGTTGACGGACGAAATGCTGGCGCTGGAACCGTATGCGATACGAGATCGATAGAGACTTCAAAATATTCATCTAAGAACGCCGAACTCCTTCCTGGCCCTGGCATCTCGAGCCACCTGGCACTATAGCGTGATCACCCAGCCATATGCGGCAGTGTTACCCAATCCCGGGCGGTCTGGTTTATCCACCTGTCTGTCCGAATGTCCATTACTGGGCACGATAAAGCCTATTTGTCCGGATCTATCTCGGTGAGATCACTTCGATCAGCCTTTGTCCTCAAGCGCGTGAATTGGATGAGCGTGTACGGCCCAGCCGTCCCCACAAGCAAGCCCAGGGAGGCTGCGAAGCCTGCAGCGTCCCAGTCGCCGCGCCATTAGCCCAGATCGCCGATGCGGAAAGCCGAGATTTACGTCGTGGGACGCTGATCC